>DASPGQ010000622.1 GCA_035620555.1 Vicinamibacteria bacterium | reverse complement strand
TCCATCACCCCCGTGGCGATTCCAATAGTTGGAGCGAGTATCGTCGGCGACACGACACGAGCCATCCGATGGGGCCCCGAGCGATCTATTTGGCCGATAGCAAGGGCAACCATGTCATTCGCTACAACGACATCTACTCCGACGAAGAGCACTATTTTGCCGACATCTTCGGGGGGGCCAGCAATTTCAGCTTCCGCGGTTTTCCCCACCGGGATACGGACATATACGCCAATTCCATCTCACATTGTTGGGACGACGGAATCGAGAGCGAAGGCGCCAACACCAACGTGCGAATCTGGGGTAACTATATCGATCGAACCTTCGTGAAGATCGCGATTGCCTCGACGTCGATTGGGCCGCTTTACATCTGGCGAAATATCGCCGACACCAGCAGAAGAAGCCCGCGGGAGAAGGACTCCGACGCTTACGGCCGGGGTCCTTTCCTGAAAGCCGGGGGTGTCACCCGCGACGGGGTATGGTACGGGAGTGGTCGCACCTACGTGTTTCACAACGTGGTTTTACAGAGCTCTCCGCCGCCGGATCAGTCCTTTCCCCTCGGGTCGAACGGCGGGGTGAAGGCGTCGGGCGGAGACGTCTACGAGCTCATCACTCGGAACAACATATTCACCAACTACAAGAATTGGCACGACACCTTCGAAGATGGCACCAACAGCTGTACCAATAGTTTCGATTACGATCTCTACACCGGTGACATCGGAAACGAATGCGCCACCGATCCTCACCAGAGGCACGGGCTTCAGGGCATTCCTGTTTTCGATCCCGCCAACCGGCAGGGCGAATACGCGTTGGTGCCCGGCTCGCCTGGCCACGACGCCGGTGTGATCATTCGGAACTTCAACGACGACTACCAAGGGCGCGCGCCCGACGTGGGCGCCTTCGAGCGGAGCTCCGCTCCGATGCAGTTCGGCGTGAATGCCTACAGAAAATAGCAGGGTGATGAGAAAGTCAGCCCACCCTGCGCGAGCGGAGCGAGCCCGGCGCGCCTGCCGCGCCGTAAACAACCCCGAGCCGTGGCGGCACGATCGATTACGGGTCCCGCCACGGCACTGAGCACTTTAGAGTAGCTTATAGACCGAGTCGGGGATGTGGTACTTCCTGCGGTTCAGAACCGCTCCGAGAATCCTGATTCCGTAGCTATCGAGGATCTGCTTCGCTTTCGTGGCGACTTCCCACCGCGTGTGTTCCGCACGAAGCACGATGATGGCTCCATCGGCATTGCTCGCCCAGTTCAGCGCGTCGGCATAGACGGTAACCGGCGGCATATCTGCGATGGCCCACTTGTAACGGCCCGGAAGCGAGAGAGCATCGTCACGAAACCTCTGCGTACCGATGTAGCGTTTGATCTGAGGAAGGGCTTCGGTGGAGAGAGCCGGGCCTCCTCCGGCAGTACCGGAGCATAGAAGATCCAGACCCGGGGCCACGTGCTCCCGGATGGCCTCCTTCAGTGCTACTTTTTCACCGGCAACATCGCTGAGTCCTGGACCGCGTTCCCTCCCGAACGCCAGATGTTGCGTGGGCGTTCGCAGATTCGCATCCACCAGCAGAGTCGGCTCGGTCTGACCGAGAATTGTCGCCAGACCTCGGGCTACGGTGCTCGCCCCCTCGCCCTGCACGGCGCTCACCACGATGATGGTTCGAAGCTCGTCGGTCGTGAGCGAGCTGGTTATCTCCTGGGCGAGACGTTCGAAAGCGACGCGAACCGATTCGGGAAGTCCATTGGTTCTAGGGATCTCTGGAATTCCATCGTCTCGTTCCAGCGCGGATGGAGGCTGCGACTCTTGGTGAGCGCGCCTCATAGCTTCGTAGATCCTGCTCATTTCATCGGCCCTCTTCCCGACGGTCTCGGTTTCCCATCTTCTATTTCCTAGACTGCCTCTCGGCCCAGCTTCCAAAAGCGGAACCTTCTGAGCGAACGGCCCATCGAGTGCCGCAAGCGCTGGAAGAACCCTCTCGAAACGTTCTGGTCTTGCTCCGGACCCAAACCGGTGTCTCTTATCGCTTCCTCTGCCAGACTGAGGTCGACCCGCGATTTCTCCGCTCCGTAGGCGTTCATCATGGAGAGGTCGCAGAGCGCGTTGATGAGCCGGGGAATTCCACCCGAGGCCTCCCATATGGCGTGCAAGGCTGGCTCGGTGAATAGCCGCACCTGCCCGCCGCCGGCGACTCGCAATCGATGATCGACGTAAGCGGCAACTTCATCGCGTGCCAAGGGTCTCAGCTTGGCGTGAACGGCAATCCTCTGTCGTAGCTGACGAAGGCGCGGGCTCTGGAGTCTGGATTCCAACTCGGGCTGACCCGCGAGCAGAACCTGCAAGAGCTTGGCCCCCGAGATCTCCAGGTTCGTCAAGAGCCGGATCTCCTCGAGCACTTCGTCGGAAAGGCCTTGAGCCTCGTCGATGATCAAGAGCGGAGGTAATCGCCCGCCCTTGAGCTCCTCGATGACCAGCTCGTTGAGCTGGCGCAACATTTCCACTCTTCCCAAGCCTTCGTCGGGAATATCCAGCTCGTGGACGATCATCCGCAGAATCTCGACCCGGTCCACGGTCGTGTGGGTGATCAACGCCGTGCGCACCTCCTCGTGGAGATCCTCGAGCAATGTCTGGATGAGGGTGGACTTGCCGGTGCCGGGCTCGCCCACGAGAGCGATGAATCCGCGTTGCGCCCGAACGCCATAGATCAGAGACGCAAGGGCTTCGCGATGAGCCGCGCCCTGATACAAGAATGATGGATCCGGAGTCAGGCAGAACGGTGCCTTCTTCAGGCCAAAGTATTCCTCGTACACTGCAGCGCCTCGTCTGTCTCGATCGGTGTTGGTGTCGGGGTGTTCTTCATTGACTCTCCGGGACCGAAGCCAGATGGGGAAGGCCCAACTTGTGCTCGAGGTCGACTCCGGTCGTGAAAGTATGGTCGAGGGACTCGAGGACCAGAGCCATGATGATCCCACCAGCTCCTCCCAGCAGCATCGCCAGGAGGAGATTGATCGTCAAACTGGGTCCCACGGGCCTCAACGGCTTCAGAGCTTCCTGGGCGACGCTCACCGTGGTCAGGTTTTGGTCGTCCATCGCCGTGGAGATTCGTGCTTCTTCGTGCTTCTCGCGATAGAACAGGTATTTCTCTTCTGCGGCTTTCGCCTCGCGGTAGAGCTTCTCGAAGGTGAATCCCTTGCGGTTCAGGCTGTCGAGCTGCTCCCGGAGCGTGCGGATCTGCCCCTCGAGCACGTCCCGTCGACCTCGCGCCGCTTCGAGTCGGGTACGGGCAGCGTAGAGCTCGGCCTTCGTGTCCTGATGAACGGGGTTTATGTCGGTCCCGTCGATCCCCCCGGCACGACGTCGGGCCTCTTCGCGATGCTGCATCGCGAGCTCGACGCGGCGGTCGATGTCCCGCACCAGCCGGTTGTCTTCTTCGAAACTCTGGAGCAAGTTGTCTCTCTCCAGCAGGAGGTGGACCAGCTCCCTCTCGATTTCTTCCACGGCGGGATAGATATGCTGGCGGCTCGAGCTCAAGAGGCGCTCGGGTTCCTGGGCCAGGCGCTCCGAGAGGCTGGCGACGGTGTTCTCCTGTTGTCGGATCACGCTCTCCGTCTCGAAGATCTCCTTCTCGACGTCGTCGAGTCGTCCCAGGGCCAAGCTCTTCTGCTGCGCGATGGCGTCGGCTTTTCCCGGGCCCTCGATCATGGTGACGGTCTCTTTCTCGACGAACTCACCGAGCGCCGCCTCCGCCTGTTGCAGCTGTTGTTTCGCCATTTGAAGCTGCTCCTCGAAGAAGGCGGCCGTCTGTGGTGGCTGGAACACGCGGGAGCGCCAGGCGAGATAGCGATCCGTCAGAGTCCGGACGACTTTCGTCGCCCATTCCGGATCCTCCGATTCGTAGCTGATCTGGATGATGCTCGAGTTGCGCAGCGGAGAAATGCTGAGCTGCCGTTGAAGTCGGAGAACGTTCTGTTCGAATGCGGTCATCCGCGGTCTGCCCAGGAGGCCGGTAACCCACCGTCGGCCCCTCGCCAGCAAACCTGGCGTGCGCTGCCCCAAGGGGCTGGAGTCGCCGTTGGATTCCTGCTCGAGAGAAAGGAGGACTTGCTCCAGCAATTGACGGTTCTTCAGGATCTCGATCTCGGTATTCAGATCTCCTTCGGTGACCTCACGACGCGTGCCGGGAAGCGTTTCCGCGCGCTGGGTCTTGACGAGTATGGCGGCGGTCACTTGATAGAAAGGAGGGGTGAGGATGGTGCTTATGAGCACGACGATGATTACCGTCAAGAAGAAGAGCATGGCAGGCCTGCGGCGTCTGAATAGAATCGTAAGAAGGTCCCGCAGAGAGAAATCCATGCCCGAACGCGGGTCAGGTCGATCACGCATGTTGGGCTCCTCGGTTGGAATTGGGTTCGGGCCCGAGGCACGCACGTTCACGAGCTGTCGCGTTTCCGCGTCCACGGCGAACGTGCCCGGCCACGAGCATTACCATCAAGCTCCTAACGATTCGGGTCATTGACCCTAACCGCGAAAGTGAAGGGGATGGGTATGTTATTGGTAATGAACTGTTGGATGAAGAGATTGATGTTGGCAATCGTCGAGCGAGGCACCCAAACGACGTCACCCGGGCCCACGGGCACGTCCAGGTTGAATTGAGCGTCGTTGAGAATCTTTCCGACGTCGACGAGAGTGCCAATGGGCTCGTTCTGCTGTCCCCTCTTTATCAATAGGACATGGCTCAGGCGGGCCGTGTTCCGGAATCCGCCGGCCTCGAAAATGCTCTGAACTACAGAAAGTTCCCCGCGATACGGAAGCGTGCCGGGTTTGAACACTTCGCCCGCCACGTAAACGGCCATGCCGGCGAACTTCTGAATGCTCACCGAGATGATGGGATCCACCACCTGCGAGGAGTATCGGCGTATGAGGTCCTCGGTGAGCTCTTCTACCGAAAGGCCATCTACGCGCGCCGGTCCGATGAGTAGAAGCTGGACGGTGCCATCCGGCCCCACCGTTCGGGTCTGATTGAGCTGCGGCGTGTTGAAAAAGTTGATGTCCAGGACGTCCCCCACGAGAATCGTGTAAGGCGGCATCGAGGACGAAGCCGGCAACTCGGCTCCACCCGCCGGTTCCTCCTGAGCCAGAACGACGGGCATTTGCTGGAAGAGCTGCAACAGCAGCAAAGCCAATCCGGCGCGGACGCTGTATCGTCGCCAAGAAATCAACACCGAGCGTCTCATGATCGCCTCCCCCACGTCTTCGCTCTCGTTAATCCAAGCTCAGAAAATCTCGAGTCAAGCGCCGAAGCAGCCGGTTAACTGCCTGAAGCGCGAAATCGTCTCGGGCGTTCCATCGAACGGGCGTGAGGAGCATGCATTTCCGGACCCGTGGGGTCGGTCGCAGGAAAGACGTGCGCTACACCATTAGCCATGCCGGTGGACAGATGCCCTTCACGATGACTTCTACAGGGGGGGCCTCTATGGTGGCTTAGAACCGCTATCAGTGTCAAGCACTACATGGACACCTGAGCGGCCACATCTCGGAGAGAACGACCGATTCCTGTTTTCTCTTGACTCGACCCGCCTAAGCGCCTCATAATGGCTTTCCCCCCGGAAGTTAACCCCAGCAATCCTTGATCCCCGCTCGGGGGCAGGGTTTACGGATTCGTTGAGGTGGCGCAACTGAAAGGCATAGCGCGGCGCGTCGGTCTCCATTCGTGGGATCGTGCGCCTCAATTGGGGTTCGGCGACATGTCAGTCGGTTGTCTTGATTTGAGGAACTGGGGCCGCGGCTAGTTTTCCAATTGGGAAGCTGGCTCGCAGTGGATGGGGGGCGATGTTCGCGCGCAAGAAGGGTCACGGTTCAGGGAGTGATTTCGTCGGCTCACTGCTCCGGGACCGAGACTCGTGGGTGACTCGCGACGAGTTCCTGCGGGCGGTCAAGCAGGAGCGCAACCGGAGCTATCGCACCGGAGTTCCCGTCAACTGCGTCACCATCGACTTTTCCAAGAGTCGACACGACCGGCAGCTGACGAAGCGTGGCCTCCACGAGTGCCTCGCCCACACGGTCGACGTCATTTCCCGCAATACGCGCAACTACGACATCAAGTACCTCAGCAAATACACGATCGCCATCCTCTTGTGCGACGCCTCCAGCGCCCACGCCCGAGCTTTCATCAAGAAGATCAAGCGGATCCTGTCCGATGGGGTGGATGCCTCCGCGGGAGCACACTACCCGCGGTTCATCCGATCCGTGACCTTCGCCTGCTCGCCTTTGGCCGACCATTCGGACAACGGCCGTGATCCGTCAGAGGCTGGTTCGCTGGAATCGCGCAACGGAAACGAAGCTCCTCAATCGGGGGACAAGGACGAGGAGGCCGCCCCGGCGGCCGGTGTCGATTCCGCCGAAGGCGATCCTAAAGTACGCGTCGACACCCTGAAGACAGAGATTCTTCCCGAGCTTGCCGAGCAGGATCGATGGTATCGCTTCGCGAAACGCTCGATTGACATCGTCGGCGCGGTGATCGGCATCAGCATTCTCGCCGTGCCCATGTTGTTGATCGCGATCGCCATCAAGCTCACTTCGCGGGGACCCGTGCTCTACAAACAGGTACGCGTCGGATTCCAGGGGAGGATGTTCACCTTCTTGAAGTTCAGAACCATGCGGGCCGGTGCCAATGATGAGATCCACCGGAAGTACCAGTGGAACTTCATCAATGGTCGGGTTCCGGTAAAGCCGCTCGACGATGCGGGCCGACCGTTGTTCAAGGTGCCGGACGATCCGCGCATCACTCCTTTGGGACGCGTTCTGAGACGAACCTGCCTGGATGAGCTTCCGCAACTGTTCCACGTTCTCCTGGGCACGATGAGTCTCGTGGGTCCGCGCCCTCCAATTCCTTACGAGGTCGACATCTATCAGGATTGGCATCGTCGCCGTGTTCTCGAGGCGAAACCGGGAATCACGGGCCTCTGGCAGGTCCTCAGAACCTACAACACCACGTTCAAGGAAATGGTGCGTTACGACCTCAATTACATCAACAACCAGAGCATTTGGCTGGATCTGAAGATCATCCTGCGGACCCTGCCCGTGGTGATGAACACGAGGTTCACCGGGTGATTTTGGACTCGATTCCGGCTTCGGCGATCCCATCGGAAACATAGGAACGAGGGGGGCCGTGCATTCCGAAGCACTCAGCGTGCGTCCGACAGTCGTCGTCGCCGGCATCCTTCCGCCGAGCGTGGGTGGCATCACGTCGTTTCTACTCGAAATGATGTCCTCGAGCCTCGCCGCGGATTTCGAGCTGATACCGTTCAACACCGGCCGACCTCACAAACCCAATGTGACCAACAATACCGGCTATGGGGCACTCTGGAACGCCGGGCTCGGTCGTATGTTGCGTGCGATCGGTGTCACGTTGAGACACGTTCTCACTTTTCCCTGGTTGCTGTGGAAGAGCCGACCTTCGCTGATTCACCTTCATACCTCGCCCTATTGGAGCTTCTGGGAGTCGGCGATCTACCTTCTGGAAGGCCGGCTTGCCGGCGTACCTTGCGTTCTGCAGTTCCATTTTTCCTTCCGCGCGATTTACGACAAGAGCAGCTCGCTTTCGCGAAGACTCATGCTGTGGGTCGTGCGTCGCAGCCGGGTCTTCGTCGTCATCTGTCACGAAGATCTGGAGTTTCTCGATTCGCTCAGTGGTGCTGGCGCCTTGGTCGTTTACGTGCCGAACGGCGTCGACGTGCGCCGGATTCAGAGCGAGGTCGCTGCCGCGCGCCAGGAAAACGCCGGTGGAGAGGGCGGCCCCGACCCCGAAGTCTTGTTCCTCGGAGGCAGCGAGACGGTTCGGAAGGGTTTGCCAGAGCTTCTTCAAGCCCTCCCCACGTTGGTTTCCCGCTTCCCCGGCCTGCGATTCCGCCTGCTCGCCGTGCCCGGCGACATCGTTCGACGCCATGTGCCGCCCCAGCTCCGCGATGCCTGCCTGCGCGAAGACTGGGTCTCGGGCCCGGCCAAATACGCATTCTTTCGCTCGAACAGCATCTTCGTTCTTCCATCACACGGCGAGGGAATGCCGATCGCCATCCTGGAAGCCATGGCAGCCGGGCTCCCCATCGTCGCATCGGCGGTCGGCGGTGTTCCCGACTTGATCCGAGACGGCGAAGAAGGGTTGCTCCTGAGGCGGATCGATGCGCCCTCGATCGTCGAAGCGGTCACCAAGCTGAGGTGCTCCAAAGCGCTGTGCGAGACCCTGGGGGCGAACGCGCGGCGGCGGGTCGAAAGCCACTTCGACGTGGTCGACACCGCGAAGCGTTTCCGGGAGACCTATCGGCTCGCTCTGGGACACACGTGGTCGCTGCCCGATGAACGTCGCGCCGCCTCCACCGCCGCGAGGCAAATCTAGTCAGGCTGATGAAAAAGTACAGCCCAGCCTGGCGAGCGGTGGCCATGACATCTGCCGCGAGATCGGCGCGCAGCGCCGCAAAGGCCGAGCCGTGGCGGCCGGACGATCGCGGGTCCCGCCACGGCAATGAGAGAGAGAATGTTCGAGAATAACGGATCCCGGAAAACTCGCTATCCGCGCGAGTTGCGCGATCGTTCGCTCCTCGCCTTCACGCACATTACTCGTACCGGCGGAAACAGCCTGATTCACGTGCTTCGCTACAACTATTTCATGCGCTGCTGTGACGTCAGACCTCTATCGAGACATTCGGACGGGGTCTTCGGACCCGACGACATGATCAAGATCTGGAGAATCAATCCGCTGGTCGAGTGCATCGTTGGGCACTCGGTGAGACCGAACGACGATCTGGACGCGGTCTTTCCCGGAATCCGGTACATAACGCTCCTGCGCGATCCGGTCGAGAGGTACGTTTCGCAATACCTTCAACACCTGGCGAAGCGAGGATATCTCCCCTTCGAATTGTTCTTCAAAAAAGACCGAGCCAATCGGCAGACGAGGTTCATCGCCGGCTCGGAGGACCTGTCCGCCGCCAAGCAGATTCTGGCGCAAAGGTATCTTGCGGTGGGGTTATCAGATCAATTCGACGAGTTTCTCGTCCTTCTCTCCAAGAAACTGGCGCCGCGCTTCGTCGCGCCCTCCTATCGGATCGTCAACGTCTCTTCCGACAAGCAAGCGAAACAGAGAATTCTCGATCGATACCGAGATCGAATTCTAGAGACGCAGAGGCTCGACATGGAGCTCTACAACTTCGTCCGGTTCGAGCTGTTGCCGAGAGAGAAGGCCAGGTTCCCCGAGTTCGATGACGAAGTGAAGCTTCTCAAGGAACGGCGGGCCAAATCGAGACCGCCGCGCATGCTCCCTTGTGTGGATTACCTGGTGCGGCAGGTCTACTACCGGCCGGCAACCGGACTCGTGAGAGCGCTCAATGGACTGCCGGCTCGCGGACAGAAGTGATGGGAAAAATACGCCATAGGTAGGACAGCTCATGAATGAAAACCGGAACGACGCCAACATAGAACTACTCTGCACCCTGGGACCCTCGTCACTCAACAAGCGAATCATCAAGCGTCTCGACGAGCTCGGCGTGAGTCTCTTCCGGCTGAACCTGTCTCACACGAAGGTCGAAGATGCGGCGAGGATCATTCGTTTCGTTCAGAGGAACACCTCGGTGCCTCTGTCCCTCGACACCGAGGGGGCTCAAATTCGAACCGGTGACCTCGTGGAGGGGACGATTCGCGTCCGGGAGAACAGCATCATTCGCGCTCGTGAGCTTCGCGTGCCCGGAAACAGCCGTGAGCTCAACCTCTATCCTCCGGGGATCACCGCGGAGTTCGTCGTCGGCGACTTCATACACATCGATGCCGATGTTCTCGTCCAGGTGATCGAGATCGAGCCCGACGCGGTGGCGATGCGCGTTCTCCGAGGAGGGACGATCTCTCAGAACAAGGCGGTGACGCTCGAGCGAGATATCAGCATGTCGCCTTTGACCGAGAAGGACCACAAGATTCTCGCCATCGGGCGCGAGCTCGGAATCAGACACGTCGCTCTGTCCTTTGCCAACCGCGAGTCCGACATCGATGTCATTCGCCACGCCGCCGGACCAGGGGCATGGGTCATCTCCAAGATCGAGTGTCGTGCGGGACTGCGCAATTTGGAGGCGATCGCCCGCGCCTCGGACGCGATCCTGATCGACCGCGGCGATCTGTCCCGGGAGGTTCCCATAGAACAGATACCCGCCGCGCAGAAGAGCATCATCCGCAGGGCTCACGACGCGGGTCGAAAGGTCTACGTGGCCACCAACCTGATGGAGTCGATGACCACGCTTCCGGCCCCCACTCGGGCCGAGGTGAACGACGTGTTCAATACTCTCGTGGACGGCGCCGACGGTCTGGTTCTCGCGGGGGAGACGGCCACGGGGAAGTTCCCCATCGGTTGCGCGGGAATGCTGTTGAAGATCATTCACCAATACAAGACCAGCCTTCGACGACCCTTCACCTTGGACCCTCTTCCGTCCATTTCTCTGCTCGTCGAGCCTCACGGAGGACGTTTGGTCCAGCGCCTCGCAAGCCCGGGAGACTCGGACGATCCGAAGGGCCTGGAGACTATCCTGGTGGACGACTCGGTTCTCGTCGATTGCGAGCAGGTTGGTGTCGGTGCCTACTCGCCGCTCACCGGGTTCATGGACCGCGAGACGCTGGAATCCACGCTCGAGTCCAACCGGCTGCCCGATGGGACGATCTGGACGATGCCGGTGCTCCTGCCAATCGGCCGTGAGAGCGCTCGAAAAATCGGGCCCGGCACCCGAGTCGCGGTGGCGAACCTCCAGGGACGAGTCATCGCCATCGTCGATGCTCGAGAGGTATTTTCCGTCGATGTCGACGCTCTTGCTCGCTCTTGGTTCGGCAATACGACCGCGGAGCACCCGCGGGTCCGGAGGCTTCGCTCGGTCGACGGGACATTCCTCGCCGGAGACGTGACTCTCGTCAAGCGTTTCTCCTCTCCGTACCAGCGCTATACTCTGACGCCCGCGCAAACTCGGTCGGTTTTCGTCAAGAAGGGTTGGAATCGCGTCGTCGGCTTCCAAACGCGAAACATCCCTCATCGGGTACACGAGATCGTTCAGAGTAGCGCTCTGGAGAAATCAGACGCCGACGGTCTGTTCATCGCCGCCGCTATCGAGCCCGCGAGCCCGGGAGAATTCCTTCCCGAGGTCGTTCATAGCGTCTTCCAGGCGATGTTCGATTTCGGTCGCTATCCTTCTGAGCGAATCCTCTTCGGCAGTTTTCCCGCGCAACCTCGTTTCCCCAATCCCCGGGACGTCGTCGCTCGAGCGCTCTGTTTGAAGAATTATGGGTGCAGCCATGTCGTGGTGGGACCGGAATGTGGCACCGGTGACGAACGCTTGCCGCTCGACGCCGTGAAAGCCCTCTTCGAGAATCTGGGCGGTATCGGCGTAACACCCATCTTTTTCGACGAGATAGGATATGAGCAAAGGGAAGAGAAGTACGTGGACCTCGACTCGACCGGTGCCGCGCCCGTCAGGAGTGCGGTCATGAAGCAGGCACTCCGACGCTCCGGCGAGCTCCCCCCCTGGTTCCTCAGTGATCTCATTCAGGAGGTCTTGCGGGCCGAGGTGGCGGCCGGCCGACCCCTTTTCCACGGCGAGGCCGCTCGATAGCGACTCCGGGGTCGGTTCGAGCTCTCATGAACCCCGCCGACCGACCGCAGGGTCGACGGGGTGCTCGGATCTGTTTCGTCGCCCCGAACGCCTACTCCGTTCTCAAGCAGGATACCGACCACGGATTCATGGGAGGTGCCGAGCTTCAGCAGGCCCTCATCGGGGAGGAGCTCGCGAAAAGAGGCTACTCGGTGTCCTTCATCACGATGAGACACGGCCGCGAAGAGACGGAACGGTTAGGGCCGTTCGAGGTCTTCACCACCTACGGGCCGGATGAGGGCATCCCGGTCCTTCGCTTCGTCCACCCCAGGCTGACTCGTTTGTGGCGGGCCCTTGTTCAATCGGATGCGGATCTCTACTTCGTTCGGGGCGCCACGTTTCGTCTCGCCCCGGTCGTCTATTTTGCGCGGCGAGCCGGTAGGAAGGTGGTCTTTTCCGGGGCCGATGATCCCGATTTCGACCCGAAGAGCGTGAAGATCCAATACCTGAGAGACCGGTTGCTGTATTTCTGGGGTTTACGACGGTGTGACGCGATCACCGTGCAGAACCGCTGGCAGCAGCGGTCGCTGAGAGAGAACTTCGGTCGAGACGCTCCCATCATCCATAACGGGTTTCGCCGAGTGGAAGCGCCTTCGTCGTCGCCGGGTCACGATGTTCTCTGGGTCGCCAAGATCCTGAGACGCAAGAGGCCCCAGTGGCTGCTCGAGCTCGCCAAAGGAATACCCGATGCCTCGTTCGTCATGATCGGTGGGCAGTCGCGAGCCAGCGCCACCGAGAGCGCCTTCTACCGCGAGGTCGAGGCGCGCGCTCGCCCGATCCCCAATCTCCGCTTCAA
Source organism: Vicinamibacteria bacterium (assembly GCA_035620555.1). Lineage (NCBI taxonomy): Bacteria > Pseudomonadati > Acidobacteriota > Vicinamibacteria > Vicinamibacteria bacterium. Next base: position 17,335 of record DASPGQ010000622.1, on the reverse strand, counting down.
GGGATTTCTTGCCTTCGGAGAGGTGGAGAAAGAGTTCGACAATGCCCGGATCTTCGTCAATACCTCGGAGCACGAAGGGTTCCCGAACACTTTTCTCCAGGCGTGGTCACGGGGAGTCCCGGTCATCTCCTTCGTGAACCCCGACGAGCTGCTGGAGCGGCATCAGCTCGGGCTCGTCGTAAAGAGCCTGGACGAACTGATCCGCAAGGTCAGAGACGTCCTCGAGGGCAGGATCGTCTTCGATCGCGCCCGGATCAAGGCGTTCTACGAAGAGAACTTCTTGCTCGAGAACGTCGTCGACCGGTACGAGCGTGTTTTCCGATCCGTCTTGACCTAGGCCTATTGTTCCTCACCCGCTGCGGGCTCGAGCGGCGGCGTGTGAGCGTAGACGTTCTTGCTGACTTCGTAGGCATGCTTCTCGAGCTTCAGTGACTCCGCGCGGACCTCGGCCATTGCCTCGGCGTCGAGCTCTTCGAACTGTGTCAGCTCCAGCGTTTCTTTCGTCTTTTCCCCCTCGCCTCTCCAGCCTACATAAACGTTCCCCACGCCCCGAGCGTAGTATTTGAGCTGCTGGGCATCCGGTTCCGCCGCGCTGCCCTCGGCAATCACCAGGACGTCGTCGAAGCTTCCCGCGGGTACCGTGACTTGCTGGCCCATCTGATCGACGATTCCACGGTCCGTCCAGTCGACCGCGGGCCCCCACCCTTGAGCGTAACTGGGTGTACCTAGCTGCGGGTTCGCCTGCATCATGATTCCGGCCCTCGCCTCCTCGAATCCATGGATCCACGTCGGCGCGGCGACGAACTCGCCGTCTTCGTACTCTTCGGGATACTCACCCATTCGCCAGACCGTGCCGTCATCGTCCTGGGCGAAGAAGGCGAGCTCCGCCTCGACGAGATTGTTGTCGCTGTAGTCGAGGTCCCAGGTCACGACCGAGCGAACCCCACCGATGACCTTGGTGAAATCGGTGACGTTGATCACTACCCGATGAGGCACGGCGGTGCCGTCATCCTCGATGGTCGTTCCTTCGTAAACGTAGCGTGTCCCCGGCTTCATCGGCATCCAGGCGTTGTCGATTCGAGTCGGGTCGCTGAAGTTCTCGGGATCGAGTACCTCGAAGTTCCCTTCGGTCGTCTCCGTGGTCTCCGTCTCGGTCGCCTCCTCATCGGCTTGTCCCGGCGGGCTATCTTGTGCCTGGGCGCAGCCAATGAACAAGCCGAAACATCCAAGAGCGAGCAGTATCTTGATCCATTTCATGATTTCGAGACTCCTTCCTTGATGAAGCTCACTGATGACTGTACCCGAGTTCAGCTAGCTGCGGAAACATCCACGGTAGCGTAGGGTGCGCCGGCACGATTCTGCTCCACCTGCCGTTCGATCCAGGGATAGGTCTTCCGCAGCCCCTCGACCAGCGGCAGGCTGGGCCGCCACCCCAGTTTCTCGTGGATGAGGTGATTGTCGGAGTTTCTGCCCCGTACGCCCTGGGGACCGGGCACGTGTCGCAGCGACAGTTTCTTGCCCGCGATCTCCATGATCAGGGCGGCGAGCTTGTTAATGCTCACCATCTCCTCGGAGCCGATGTTCACCGGGCCAGTCCAGTCCGAGCGAAGGAGGCGCATCGTGCCCTCGACGCACTCGTCCACGTACAGAAAGGACCGGGTCTGGGTCCCGTCTCCCCAAATCTCGATCTCTCCGCCGTCGGGCGCTCCCGCCACTTTCCGGCAGAGCGCGGCGGGAGCTTTCTCTCGGCCGCCGGTCCAGGTCCCCTCGGGGCCGAAGATGTTGTGATAGCGGGCCACCCGGACGTCGAGACCATAGTTTCTGTGGAAGGAGAGATAGAGTCGCTCGCTGAAGAGCTTTTCCCAACCGTACTCGCTGTCGGGATCGGCGGGGTAGGCAGAAGCCTCGTCGGTCTTGGGGTTCTCCGGATCCAGCTGGTTGTATTCGGGGTAGATGCATGCCGAGGATGAGTAGAAGATTCTCTTCACGTTCCTTCGTCGGCAGGCCTCCAGAATGTTCAGATTGATCATCGCCGAGTTGTGCATGATGTCGGCGTCGTTCTCTCCGGTGAAAACGAACCCGGCTCCACCCATGTCGGCAGCCAGCTGGTAGACCTCATCGAACGGCTGGTCGACGACGTAACGACAGGATTGAGGATCCCTCAAATCGGCGATGACGAAATCGTTGGCATGGGTTGCGGCGTACTCGGGGAATTTCAAATCGACCCCACGAACCCAGTAGCCTTCCTTCTCGAGCTTCTTCACCAGATGACCACCGATGAAACCTCCGGCCCCCAAAACGAGTGCTCTTCTCATCCTTCCCCCTTCAAGATGCTGCAAAACACGGGTTGGCAAGCGGACCGGGTTGGAACGCCGCTAGACTTCGTACTCGAATCGCTTCAAACCAAGCATTTGCTGAAAGACCAGCCAAAGGAATTGGGGATTGTTTCGCAGGTAACGCTTCCACAATCGCGAAGGCTCCATGCTCAGACGGAAGAGCCATTCGAGCCCGCTACGCTGCATCCACCGGGGCGCTCGCCTCAGCAGTCCAGCGTTGAAATCGAAAGCCGCCCCCACGCCAATGAGGACCGGTGCTTGGAGTCGGTCGGCGTGGGCGGCCATCCAGCGTTCCTGTTTTGGTGTGCTGAGGCCCACCCAAACGATATCGGGATTGGCCTCGTTCAACGTGGCGACGATCCGCTGATCCTCCTCCTCGGTGAGGGCTCGAAACGGCGGCGAGAAAGTCCCGACGACCTCGAGCCCGGGGAATCGTCTCGTCAAACCGTCTCTCAGAAGGTCGGCGACTCCGTCCTTGCCGCCGTAAAAGTAGTGACGGTATCGGCGATTCACCGAATGTTCGCAGACAGCGGGAAGGAATTCCGGACCGCAAACCCGGTCCACCGTTGCGAACCCCTGGAGCCGACTGAGCCAGACCAAAGGCATCCCATCGGGAGTCACCATTCCCGCGCGGTTGTGGATACGTTTCAGCTCGCGGTCGCTCTGGCTCTCGACGATGCCGTGTACGCTCGTGATAGTGACGTAATGCTTTTCCCTCTTCTCGATCCACTCGTCGAGCGTCCTCAAGGCTTTCGAGGTGTTGATCGGGCTTACACCGATGCCCAAAATGTTCACTTTCTCGTTCATGGCCGACAACAACAGCCGTCACGAGGAGGGGGGAGTGCTCGCGACGCTCCACAGATCGGTGCTTTTTTTTGGGGGGAGCTCTTAATGTATACGAAAGTCGCGAGTTAGCAAAGCATTATCTTCGCAGAGGTATAACGCCATTGATTTCAAGAGCTTCACTGGTCGCGGCTCGTTTCGAGAAAAACGGTGGCAATGTGAGAAGAGTTGCCTTAGTGTAAAGATGGGGACAGAACATCGAGGGGTCCGATACCACCGGCGCCCGCCGGTTGAGGCCTTTCGACGTCAGGACTGGGGGGTCCGCAATGTACGTAAAAGAGCCTGACGACCGTTCGGTATGGCGTAGGACGGCCCGCCCGTTCGGCTACCTCCGCCGTCATCGATTGCTCGCCAAGCTCCTCGCCGTTCTCCTGGGAATCGGATCTCTCGCCGCCGTGGCGCTTTCCTGTGTCTACTACGGCGCGACGCTTCATCGAGATCACCGGATTCAAGGGTGGGAACAGATCGTCCATTATGTCATCGATTCCGGATTGGCCATGCCCGTCAACTACGTGAAAGGCTTCGCGGCACCGGTCGAATCGATGACCATCGACATCAGTCTCGATAACCTTCAACAGCTTGCCTATGTTCGCGAGATCGCCTTCATCAACGATGAGATACCCGATGCGAGCTATGTCGGTGCCACCCTCACGGTGAATGGCAAAGTCCACGACGTCAAAGTGAAGCTGCACGGAACTCTGGTCGATCACGTCAATTCGGATAAGTGGTCGCTCCGGGTCAAGACCAAGGGAGAAGACACGGTCTTCGGCATGAAGAAGTTCAACCTCATGCACCCCAAGACCCGCTACGGCATCTACGAGTGGGTCTGCCACAAGCTCCACGTGAGAGAGGACCTGATTGCCCTACGAACCGATTTCGTCGACGTGACGCTCAACGGGGCCCACAAGGGGATCTACTTCCTCGAGGAAGCTTTCGACAAGCGAATGATCGAGCACAACCGGCATCGTGAAGGGTTGTTGTTCAAGCCGACGAGGTCCATTCCCGTGTTCGACAAGGACAAGGCACTCGTTGACCCCAACATGGAGCGTCAGATGGCGCTGCTGCAGGAGACCTATGATGCTTTCCTCGACGGCGAGATCCCTCCCGCGAGAGTCTTCGATCTCGAGAAAATGGCGAAGTTCTACGCCATCGTGGATCTCGTGGGCGGGTTTCATCAACTTCTACCTGCGAACATGCATTTCTACCTCAATCCAGTCAGCGGTCGTTTCGATCCAGTGGGACGGGAGTGGGACGTTCACTTCTATAGGCCGATACGAGGGATCTGGGGTGAGTCGAGGGACACGTCGGGGCTCGGGCTTTCGTATCGAGACGTCGAGCTTCATCGACGACTCTTCGACGATCCCGACTTCTACCGCCTCTACGTTCGGGAGCTGGAGAGGATCTCCAGTCCCGAGTACCTGGATGGGTTCTTCGCCGAGATCGACGGCGAGCTCGATGCCAAGCTCGCGATTCTGCACAAGCAATACTCCTATTACTCCTTCTCCAAGGACTATTTCTTCCAGAACGCCGAGACCATCCGGAGGACCTTGGCACCGAGTCGGCCGTTGAAAGCCTATCGGCATGCGGGCGACGGAGATCGAGTCGTTCTTTCGATACAGAATCTCGTGTCCGTGCCCATGGAGATCCTGTCCCTGTCGCGCGGCGGTGTGGTTCTGGAGCCGGTGAGCCCGGCGGTCCTGCCCCCGGCGTCGAAGGAAGCGTACGGCCGCTTCGAACGAGTCTCATTCCCCGCTCTCGGCGAATCTCCCGAGGTTGCGCCGGGCCTCGTCGTACCCTGGGTTCTTTCCGCCAGCGTTCTGGGATCAACGACACGGCTCCCGATCGATGTCCTTCCCTGGCCCTACGAGGGCGGTCCGGTGCGCCGGGATCTCGTGCGCCAGGAGCCGAATCACCGCGAGTTCGAGTTCGTGGAGGTCGACGAATCCTCGGGCACGTTGTTTCTGAAACCCGGAGAGTGGCAACTGCCGAGAAACCTCGTCATCCCCCCGGGACTGCGGGTCGTTTCCCACGGCGGCTTTCACCTGGATTTGAGGAGCTCGGCGGCCGTTCTTTCGTACTCCCCACTCTATCTATTGGGCTCGGAGGAAGAGCCCATCGTGATCGAGTCGAGCGACCGGACGGGGCAGGGCCTCGTCGTCCTCAGCGCCGGCGAGGTATCGAAGCTGAACCACGTTACGTTTCGGAATCTATCGAATCCGAACCAGCTCGGTTGGACGCTGACCGGCGCGATTACGTTCTACGAATCACCCGTCGAGTTCACCGACTGTCGGTTCGTGGAGAACGGCTCGGAAGACGGCTTGAACATCATTCGCTCCGAGTTCCTGATTCGTAACTCCCTCTTCGACCGGCCGCGAGCCGACGCCCTGGACGCCGATTTCAGCCGGGGCTCGATCGAGAACACGATGCTTCGAGGCTGTGGCAACGATGGAATCGACGTCTCCGGCAGCCAGATCGAGCTTCGTCAGGTCGTGATCGACGGAGCGGAGGACAAAGCGTTGAGCGTCGGGGAGCACAGCGTGATGCGCGCCTGGGACGTCGAGATCCGGAATGCCGAGCTGGCGGTGGCGAGCAAGGATTCCTCGGAGATGATCCTCGAGAACATCACGTTGTCCCGCTCGACCATTGGGTTTACCGCCTACGTGAAGAAGGCTGAGTTCGGGCCGGCCTCCATCAACGCCCGCGGAGTGAGGATGGAGGCGGTCGAGATTCCCTTTCTCGTCGAGGAGTCGTCGTCGGTTATCGTCGACGGGGTCGAAGCCGTCTCCAGCCGAAAGAACGTGAAAGACATTCTCTACGGGGTGGAGTTCGGCAAGGCCAGCGTCCGCTGAGGGGTTCAGAGTCGCGGCCCAGCTGGAAGCGAAGCTTCAACGAACGGCTGTTCCCGGGGTCATTTTGCGGTCGTTCAGGTAGCTCACCTTCACTCCGTCGCTCAGCTCTTTCAGCGCGGACTTCATCTGAGAGAGTTGCTCGCTTCCCGCCATATCGACCCGGAAGGTGGCTTCGAGACGGCCGCCGGTGTCGTCGGATCTTTTCAGCTCCGCCGCCGCTGCGTTTCGGGTCACCGTCTCGATGAGCGTCGCGAGCTTGACCTGGCTCGGGTCGTGGCCGAACAGGATCACGTGCAAGTTCGCTGGTCGATCCGGTCGGCGCAATTCGCCGCGAATGACCACTACGCTCAACATGACGGCGAACGCGAAGATCGTGAGCACCGCTTGCTCCGCGCCCATTCCCAGGCCGATTCCGACGGCGAGAACCAGGTAGACGAGCTCCTCGGGTTCCTTGATCGCGGCTCGAAATCGCACGATCGCCAGGGCGCCAATGACTCCGAGCGCGAGAGCTACGGACGATCTCACGATCGAGACGTACAGAAGCGTCGTCAGGCTGATGAGCAGGAAGCTTCGGGCGAAGAGCCGTCGGTTCGATATGGCGCTTCCGTATCTCGTGTAGACACCGCCCAGTGCCAGAGCAAGGATTGCCGCGAGCAGACAGTGGATCATGAAGGAAACGATGGGGTGCTGCATGCTGACCGCCGCCAGGAAATTCTGGAGCGACGAAACGGGATCCGAGCTCATCGAAAAAGGATAACATGGTCTCTCGCTCGCGCAGCTTTCGACGGCGTGGCTCAGAGGCGGGCCCAGATGCCCCGTTTGGCCGCCATCAGCGTTTCCGCAAACGGACGATTCGAGTCCACGTCGATGATGTGGAGAGCACTGCGCTCCAACCGTTCGACGGCTAGAAGCTTGGCTTTGACCACAGCCGGATCGTGGTCCGGCTTGCGTCGGAGCGCGGTCTCGGCGGTGACGTGAAGTAGGACGATGCAATCGGGCGGCCCGATCGTGTCGTAGAAGGCCTCCTCCTTCCGGGCGAGGTAGGCTTCGGCTCGGCCGGGGGTCCCATTTCTCGAAAGCCACGCGATGCGAGGACCATCCATCGGGGCCACGGGGCCGGTCATGTGCTTCCAGATCCCTGCGAGCGGATAGCGATCGGTGAGTACCAGCGACCCTTGAGCGGCCATTCGGCGGCTCACGCGATGACGGCGAGCGCGCATGGCGGCAACCGAGATGTGAAACAGCGATTCGGCCAGGAAATGAGGCGACCGCAGCGCTTTCGCGACCGCGTTTCCTTCGCCCAGGAGCCGAACCGCGATCCGATGGACCCGCGACGTGAGACGCGAGACGCGCCGAAGCTGCCGGGAGAGGAGCGGAAGATGCGTCCCCGTGCCCATGTAACACCGATGCGTATCGACTTTCCACGACAGCCAGGTTTGGAGCTCTTCGACCATCGTGCTCTTGCCCGCACCGTCTGCCCCGACGATGGCGATCACCGCCCCGCCCGTCACCGGGACCTTCTTCGCCGGTGCGAATGAAAGCCACCGCCGCAAGCGTCTCGTGGCGAGAATTCCCAGGTACTCCGCGTTGGCTCGAAGACGCCCCTGCCGCTGATAGGCTTTGAGCTCCCGCCTCAACTGGAACCGGAGGCTCCACACCGCCGCCGCCGCCCGCGGTTTGCGGGTGACGAGGTCCAGGAAACTCAGTACGATGCGCGGCGAAACGAGCGAGAATTCATGGTGCAGCGCGCTCTTCACCCCGTCGGCCGAGCTTTTCCCGCGCAAGTGCTCGATCTCCTCCAGGAGATCTCTCGTCAAGCCCGGCGAACCCAGCCCCAATCCGTCTTTGACGAAGTCCCGGACTCGGTACTTCAGCAGGCCGCGGATACACAACAGGATCAGCTCGAGCTCGGCACGGGGGATCTTGACTCCGGCCTTCACCAGGGGATTCGTGAGGAAGGATTCTTCGAGCGGCAAGCGGTAGTTCTTCACGTGTCGCTCGCCGAGGACCAATTGGTAGTGAACGTGAAGATGGAAGAGCCGCCCGCTTTCTTCATCGAATCCAAGGTAATCTTCCAGACCGGCGTAGCGCTTGGCCCTCTCCGAGACGAAGGGCTTGATCGAAAGCTCGCAGAGGACTTGCTTGAAGCGAACGCTCTGGCTCCTGTCGACCAGCAGATCCAGATCCGTTCGACCGGCAAGTGCTCGGTCCAAACTGCGATTGCTTTTCCAGTGACAATAAGGAATGCGCTCACGATTCAAGCGGTCGAACAACTCGGTGACGGCCTTCAGCATGAGCAATAAAGATTGTAGCGGGTAGGATCCTTTATTTGCGATTTGACATAAAGGCGAAAAAGCCGGTATAAAATAATCAGGGCTGCTTCCATGGGAAGCGAGGATTCTTCCCAACCCTTCCAAGCTCATACCCACTGAGCAGACCTAGCGTCTGGCTAGGCATCCCTTCGTATCGGTGTATTCACGTTGAGTCCGAGGAGATTCTGAGCTCATGAGCGTTTCGGAAACAGTCACTTTGTCCAACCTGGAACTGACCCGGACGTTTTTCGCCATTGCGCTCCTGCTCGTTTCGGCGCACTTCTTCGGATATCTCTTTCAGAGGTTCGCCCTTCCCAGGGTCATCGGTGAGATCTTCGGCGGCTTGCTGCTGGGTCCCACCGGGCTGGGGTTCATCTGGCCAGATGCCCACAATTGGATCTTCAATGCCTTCCAGGCGGAAGGGAAGCTGATCTCGATGATCTACTGGTTCGGTCTCGTCTTGTTGATGTTCATCTCCGGTTTCGAGCTGGAGAAGTCCGTCGATAAGAAAGACCGAAGGATGATTCTCGCCATTCTATTGGGATCCACGGTCGTTCCCTTCCTCGCCGGATGGATGGCCCCGACGTTCTATGACTTTTCGCCTTACCTGGGCACGAAGGCCAACATGCCCGCCCTGAAGATCGTCATCGCCATCGCGGTGGCGGTGACGTCGATTCCGGTGATCTCCAAGATATTCCTGGATCTGGATATCATCCATACCCGATTCGCGAAGATCGTGCTGGCCACGGCCACGATCCACGATGTTTTTCTGTGGATAGCTCTCGCCATTGCCACAGGGCTGGTGAGCGCCACCACCCTGGGCATAGGGAACATCGTTTCCACGGTGGTGATCACCATCGTGTTTTTTGCCCTGGCGCTTTCGGTCATGCCCCGGTTGATCCGGTTCACCAACGGTTTTCGGTACAATCTCCTCATCAAGTCTTCTTCTTCCGGTTACGTTCTGTTCATTTGTCTTCTCTTTTCCGCAACCGCCAGCGTGCTGGATGTCAACATCGTTTTCGGAGCTTTCCTCGCCGGCATCGTCATCGGCGTCATGCCCCGGGATCGATTCGGCGAGGCAAAGAAGCACATCAAAGAAATCGGCCTGGCTTTTTTCATTCCCTTGTACTTCGCCATCGTTGGGCTGAAGCTCGACCTCGTGCATCATCTCGATTTCATGTTCTTCCTCGGATTTCTGATGTTTGCGAGTGTGTTCATGACGGCGGGAACCTTGGTCGCGGCGAGATTGGCGAAGAAGGACTGGCTATCGAGCTTCAACCTGGCGGTCGCGATGAATACTCGTGGCGGACCAGGCATCGTGCTGGCCACCGTTGCCTTCGATCTCGGAATCATCAACCAGACGTTCTTCGTGGCGCTCGTGCTGATCGCGATCGTGACCTCCCTGTTGGCGGGCTACTGGTTCAAGTACGTCATTTCCAGAGGGTGGCCGCTCCTGACGGGTGAGCTGGAATTGCTGCAACAGGGTAGGCGTCCGGCGTAGCTACTCATCGAAGATCTCGGCGAGAATTCGCCCGACGGAGCCGGCGGGGACCTCGATGTCGAGAAGGGCGGCGAGGGTCGGCGCAACGTCGTTGAGCGCGGCAGCGGCGTAGTAGCGACCCGGCCGAATGCCGGCGCCCATGAAGACGAGCGGGATGTGGCTGTCGTAGTTGTAGGGCGAACCGTGGGTGGTTCCGGACTCTCTGCGAATCCAGAAGGGATCGAGCAGGATCTCGAGGTCGCCTGAGCGCCGGGCGTGGAAGCTGCGCAGCACGCGGGCGTCGATGACGTCGTAGGCGGGACGTCCGTCGAGGATCTGCTGCCGCGTGTAGACGCGCGCGACCTGCGGATGCTTGCGCATCGCCGCCGCGACGATCTGTTCGGCTTCGGCCGGGTCGATGCGCCGCTCCGACATCAACTGGTAGTTGAGGTACGGTGACGTTCCCGCGGTGCCAACGATCCACTCTCCCGGTCCGAACCGGGCTTCGAGCGCCTGCCGGGCCCCGGCGAAGAAATCGCCCCGCACGCGTCCGCCGGGCATCCGCTGCGCTTCCAGCACCTCGGGCAGGGGGCTGACCGAATGATCCGCCGTGAGGACGACGAGCACCCGGTCCATGCCGAGCGTCGCGTCGAGGGCCGAGAACAGCCTGCCGAGGGTGCGGTCGACGGCGAGCGAGACGGCGTGCACCTGAGGGGAGTCCGGCCCGAAGGTGTGGCCGACGGCATCGTCCGACGAGAAGCTGATCGTCAGGACATCAATGACTCCCCGCTGTCCAATCTTCTCCTCGCGAATCAGCACTTCGGCGAATCGTTCCAGGAGGTCGTTTCCAAAGGGGCTGTCGAAGACGGCGGCGTTCAGGCGGGCACCCGCCTCGGAGGGTAGCGCCGATCCTTCGCCCCATGTCCGGCCGGCGAACTGTTCGACCGGGCGTGTCTCGTTGAACTCCTGGGCCCAGGCCGGAAGACGGGTGAAGTAATAGTCGCTGCTGACGAACGCGCCGCTTTTCTGGTCGTACCAGAACGCACCGTCGGCCATCCGGCCCGCGGACAGAATGGCACTGCGATCCTTCAGCGAGATGCCGAAGACCTTCGACGTGGGAGAACCGCTGCGCTTGAGCTCGTCGCCTACGGTGCTGACCAGGAGCCTTCGCGGTGAGGCGCCCTCCCCGTCGGCGCCGAGCAGCCGGGCGTCCCCGTCCGACACGCTCGTGACCCGGGCGCCGGTCTCGCGATCGTACCAGTCGTTTCCGATGATGCCGCTCGTGGCCGGTGTCGCACCGGACAGCATCGTGGCGTGCCCTACCGCAGTCACGGTCGGGTAGTGTTCGAGATGGGCATTGACGAAAGTCGCTCCCCGGTCCAGCAGCGTACGGAGACCGCCGGTGTACTCGTCATCGAAGCGCGGAAGATAGTCGTAACGGAACTGGTCGATGGCCACCAGCAGCACGAGAGCGGGATCCGGGCGTCGTGCTTCTGTCGAGTGCGGCGTCGCTGGCTCGGAAACAACGGCGAGGAGCAAGAGGGCCAGACGTGGCACGGCGGTATTATCGCCAATGCCGATGTGAAAAAGGCGAAAAATTTACGACTTCGTTACCAGCGCGTTTCCTTCCGGTAACCACGGCCAGACTGGATTTTGCGATGATCGCATCGAAGTGGAAAGGGAGTCGAAGGGAGGCCATCGCACCATGAACACGAAATCGACTTTCTGGAGGTTGGAGTTGGACGAAACTGGAGTCGTCGTTTCTCTTCTCGCCTTCATGGTCCTGTTCTTCTGTTTCGTCTGAGCTGTCAAGACGCCGCCGAGATTCGCCCCTCGTCGAAGCGGGCACGCAGGAACCTTGCGGTGTAGGAACGTTGCGAACGGATGATTTCGGAGGGCGGGCCCCAGGCGACGAGCTCGCCGCCTTCGTGCCCGCCCTCGGGACCCAGGTCGATGATGCAATCGGCTTCGGCGATCACGTCGAGATTGTGCTCGATCACAACGACCGTGTGACCTTGATCGACGAGTCGATGTAGCACGGCGACGAGCTTCTCGATGTCGGCGAGATGGAGCCCGGTCGTGGGCTCGTCGAGCACGTAGAGGGTGGGAGTACCACTAGGCTTCGCCAGCTCGTAGGCGAGCTTGATACGTTGAGCTTCTCCACCCGACAAGGTGTTCGAGGGCTGGCCGAGGGTGAGATAAGAGAGCCCGATCTCGTTCAACAAGCGCACCGGTCGGTGGATGCCGGGGATTGGCCGAAACAGCGATTCCGCTTCCGCCAGAGTCATCTCCAGGACTTCGTGGATGTTCTTTCCATGAAACGTCACGCCGAGAGTCTCTTCGTTGTACCGGCGTCCCTCGCAGCGCTCGCAATGAACGGAGACGTTCGGCAGAAAGCTCATCTCCATCTTGATCGTCCCCTGGCCCTGACAGACCTCGCATCGACCGCCCTTGACGTTGAAAGAGAACCGGCCGGCGGCATAACCCTGTACCCGGGCCTCCGGAGTCGAGGCGAAGAGCTTGCGGATTTCATCGAAGAAACCGACGTAGGAGGCGGGGATCGATCGAGGCGTCTTCCCGATCGGGCTCTGATCGACCTCGAGAGCCCGTCCGATGGCTTCGACACCCTGGATGTCGTCGTGCTCGCCGGGCAGGGTAGCGCTGCCACTCGTGCGAAGGATCCCTCGATAGAGCACGTCGTGAACGAGAGTACTCTTGCCGGATCCCGAGACGCCGGTGACGACGTTCAACCGTCCGAGGGGGAAACGGACATCGATATCCTTGAGGTTTCTGGCTCGGGCGCCGCGGACGACGACGGAATCGACTCCGTCCAAAGAACGAGTGGCTCGCCGCGACTTGGGAGGTCGTCTCAAGAGACGTCCCGTCAGCGAATTCTCGTGAGACATGACCTCCTCGGGAGTCCCGGCGGCCACGATACGACCGCCCTCGCGCCCTCCCCCCGGGCCGAGGTCGATCACGTGATCGGCGCTGCGGATGGTTTCCTCGTCATGCTCGACGACGACGACGGAGTTCCCCGCGTCGGCCAGCGAGCGGAGCGTCCGCAGGAGCAGACGATGGTCGCGGGCGTGAAGGCCGATCGTCGGCTCGTCGAGAACGTAGCACACGCCTCGGAGCCGCGAGCCGAGCTGGGCGACGAGGCGCAACCGCTGCGCCTCACCGCCCGAGAGCGACGTGGCCGGTCGCGACAACTGCAGGTACGAAAGTCCCACCTCGCCGAGGAGCGAGAGTCTCGGCTCGAGCTCCTTCAGGATGGGCCGTGCCACTTTTTCGAACCGTGGAGAGCTTTCGCTCTCGGTAACGGCACCTAGCCAGGCGAGCGCTTCCGAGGGTGTCATCTCCGCGACCCGCTGTATCGGGACGCCTCCAAGCTTGACCGCCCGCGCCACTTCGTTCAGGCGAGCGCCGGAGCACCTGGGGCATGGATGCTCCATGCGGAACCGCGCGAGAAATTCGCGGGCTTCCCCGCGCGCGGCTTCATACGCGGGCTCCAGCGACTTCCGTAACGACCGCAGGAGATCTCTTCTCTTGGTGAGGGCGATGCGACGCCAGGGACGCCGGGTGTCGATGCCGAGATCCTTCACCAGGCGCGTCAGGCGAGTCCGGATGAGTCCGGGAAGGGTTCGAGGCGCGTCGGTGAGGATGGTGAGGGCTCCTTCGCCGAGACTCTTCGAGGAGTCGCGGACGAGCGCTTCGTCGGAGAAGCTCGTGAGCGAGCCACGCCCGCCGCACCCCTGGCAGGCGCCGTAGCGGCTGCTGAAGGAGAACAGCCGAGGGTCGGGCTCTTCGTAGCTTCTCTCGCACTTCGGGCACGCGCGATTCACGTTGTAGTAGCGGCTCTTTCGCCGGGACAGCACCAGGAGCGCTCCCCGGCCGACACGAAGCGCACGCTGGATCGCAGCCGGTGAGGAGCCTTCGGCAACGAGCGCCTCGATGTCGTGCTCCACGTAGCGCCTGAGAGGACGCGCCCGGGACGTAGGGACCACCACCCCGTCGATCCGGAGCTTCTTGAAACCGTCCTTCAGCGCGCGCTCGATCACCTCGCGGTGAGCCCCCTTGCGCGCCCGTATCAGCGGCGCAAAGACCGAGAACTTCGTATCGCCGAACCGGGCGTGGATGTCGGCGACGATCTGGTCCTCGGTCGAAGGCGCGATCGGAACGTCGCAGTCGATGCAATGAGGTACGCCGAGCTTCGCGTAGAGCAGCCGGAGGTAATGATAGATCTCGGTGACGGTCGCCACCGTGGACATCTTTCCCCCCCGGGTCAGCCGCTGCTCGATGGCGATCGTGGGGGGAATGCCGCTCACGAGGTCGACCTCGGGTTTGTCGAGCACCTGAATGTACTGACGAGCGAAGGCGGAAAGACTCTCGAGGAACCGTCTCTGTCCCTCGGCGAACAGGATGTCGAAGGCGAGGCTGCTCTTTCCCGAACCGGAGAGGCCGGTCACCACGACGATCTTGTCGCGGGGGATGTCGACGTCGATGGCCTTCAGGTTGTGCTGGCGCGCACCGCGGACCTGGATCTCTTTGGGGGCAGCCGGGGCTCGCCTCAATGGCGACGGCTCGATCGGCGTGGACTCGTTGCGAAGGCGGGGAGCGAGGAACCTGGCGGTGTGAGAGCTCGCGCTCCGGGAGATCTCTTCCGGGGTCCCCACGGCGACGATCGTTCCGCCTGCTTCCCCGCCCTCCGGGCCCAGGTCGATGATCCAGTCCGCGCATTTGATGACGTCGAGATTGTGCTCGATCACCAGGATCGACGCGCCCTCGGCGAGGAGTTTCTCGAACGCCTCGAGCAGCACGCGGACGTCTTCGAAATGAAGACCGGTGGTCGGCTCGTCGAAGAGGAAGAGGACCCGGTCGGGGCGGCTTTCGGTCATCTCGCCGGCGAGCTTGAGCCGTTGCGCTTCCCCGCCGGAAAGCGTGTTCAACGGCTGGCCCAGACGGAGATAGGACAGGCCGACTCCCGCGAGGGTCTGCAATGGCGCCTTCACCTTCTTCCGATCCGAGAAGAACTCGATGGCTTCGGCGACCGTCATGTCGAGAACGTCTCGGACGTTCTTGCCACGGTATCGAACTTCGAGGACCTCCTTCTTGAAGCGCGCGCCCTTGCAGGCCTCACAGGTGACGTAGACGTCGGAGAGGAACTGCATCTCGACCTTCTCGAAGCCGTCTCCGGAACAGAGGGGACACCGGCCGCGATCGACGTTGAAGCTGAAGGTGCTGGAGTCGAATCCCGCGCGCCTGGCCTCGGCGGTCGAGGCGAACAATCGTCGAACCGCATCGTACGCCTTCAAGTAAGTGAGAGGGTTGGCTCGCGGCGTGCGGCCCAGCGGTGCCTGATCGACGAGTACCATTTCCCGGATGTGCTCGAGATCGTCGATTCCGTCACAAACCTCGGGCGCGAGTCGGCCACCGCGCCGCAAACGCTCGTACCCTTGGAAGAGCACGTCTCGAACGAGGCTGCTCTTTCCCGAGCCCGACACTCCCGTCACCGCAGTGAGAACTCCCAGGGGAACCTCGACGTCGATTCCCTTCAGGTTGTTCTTGCGCGCCGCCCGCACGTGAATGCTGGCCACGGGACGTCGTCGCCTCTCGGGGAGCGGAATGACGCGCCTGCCCGACAGATATTCGGCGGTGACGGACTCCGCGCTGGAGAGGAGACCTTCGGTCTCACCGAAATAGACGACCTCGCCACCGGCTTCACCGGCGCCGGGGCCGAGGTCGAGCACGTAATCGGCGCGCCGGATGACGTCGCGGTCGTGCTCCACGACGACGACGGTATTGTCGGCTTCTCGAAGCCGGCTCAGGATGTCCATGAGGCGGTTCGTGTCCCGCGGGTGAAGGCCGATCGAGGGCTCGTCGAGAACGTAGAGCGCGTTGACGAGCGAAGAGCCGAGCGCCGTCGTGAGATCGACCCGCTGGACTTCGCCGCCCGATAGCGTTCTCGACTGCCGGTCCAGGGTCAGGTAACGGAGACCGACGTGTTCGAGGTAGTCGAGGCGGTTGACGATCTCCCCGAGGATGAGCCCAGACATCGGGTCGTCCTCAGGCCTTTCGAGCTCCCGGAAGAGCTCGAGCGCGTGGGACACGTCGAGAGCGTAGATCTCGGCAATGGTCTTGCCGTCGAGCCGATAAAGAAGCGTCTCCGGCGAGAACCGCGTACCATGACAAGCGGCGCAGGGCCGAAAGCTCCGGTACCTCGAGAGCAGCACGCGTATGTGCATCTTGTAGGTCTTGCTCTCGAGCCACTCGAAGAATCCCCGGATCCCGTAGAAGTCCCCATCGCCTTCGAGAACGAGGCGCCGATGCTCTTCGCCGAGCTCGCGATAAGGGACGTCGACGGGAATGCCGCGGCGACGGCAAAAGGCCATGAGGTCGTCCTGGCCATCGGAGTAGCTGTCCGTGGTCCACGGCTTGACTGCCCCTTGGGACAGGCTCAGCCGCGGGTCGGGTACGACGAGATCCATGTCGATGCCAATCGTTCGGCCGAAACCCCGGCAGGCCGCGCAGGCGCCGAGGGGGCTGTTGAACGAGAAGAGATTCGGCACCGCTTTGCGGTAAACGATGTCGCACTGGGGACAGTGCCTGCGGTCGCTGAATTTCAGCTCACCCAGTGTCTCGACGAACACGCTGAGCGCGCCCTTGCCGTACCGGAGCGCTTGGGCGAGAGAGTCGAGAAGCCGTTCCCGTGCCCGCTCGCCCAGGCGGAGCCGATCGACGAGAACGAGCACCCGGTCTCGACCGATCGGTTCGAGCGGCTCGACGGTTCCATCGGGGCGAACCGCCCTCGAGAACCCGAGCTCGCGCAGCTGGGCGAGGGCCTGCGCCGCGTCCAGCTTGGCACTCACCAAGAGAGGAAAGCACACGAGGGCGCGCCGGCCCTGGTGAACGGCAAGCTTGGACGCGATGGAGCCTGGATCGTCGCTCTCCACTCTTTTCCCGCATCCGCTGCAGTGGAGCGTCGCCCGGTTCGCGAACAGCAGTTTCACGTGGTCGTTGATCTCGGTCATCGTCCCCACGGTGGAGCGCGAGTTCTTCACCGGGTTGCTCTGGTCGATCGCGATGGCAGGAGGAATCGATTCGATGGAATCGACGTCTGGCTTGTCCATCCGGTCGAGAAACTGACGCGCGTAGGTGGAGAAGCTTTCCACGTAACGTCTCTGTCCTTCGGCGTAGAGCGTGTCGAAGGCGAAGGACGACTTGCCCGATCCCGACAGGCCCGTCACCGCGACGAGACTCCCGACGGGAAGCTCGACGTCGATGTTCTTGAGGTTGTGGTGCCGGATTCCGCGCAGGCGAATGGTCATCGGTCGCTCAGTAGTCCACTCTCACCAGATGAAGACCCTTCGCCGGTGCCGTGGGCCCCGCGGCCGTACGATCGTGAGAGACGAACAGCTCTTCGATGGATGAGCGTGGCCGCCGGCCCCGACCGATCTCGAGAAGCGTGCCCACCATGTTTCGTACCATATGCCGCAGGAAACCGTTGCCCGTGACCTC
>DASPGQ010000621.1 GCA_035620555.1 Vicinamibacteria bacterium | reverse complement strand
GCGAGAAGGGGCTTTCCAGAAGGCCTTCTCGCAAGGCGCCGATCCGCCGCGTGTAGAAACGGCCGAACCGCCGAACCGCCTCGACCCGCCGTGCCCGGAGGGATTCGTCCATGTCGTTGACATTGTCTTAGTTTTTAATTGCTAAAGTCAATTAAATTTTGGGCCTTTCCGGGCAAAGTAACTGAAAGTTGCCAAGTTTTTCCATACGGGAGTTGGTCGCCGGGAGCCGTCGCGCTTCTAACAGTCCGGGGCAGCTTCCTAATCGTCGACAGAACATGGCTATCGGGGCCAAGCCGGCAACGAGCTCCTCCGGCGCTTCCACTCGTACACCGCGCGAGCAAGGGCCTCGTAGCGATTCGATTCGGCGAGATCCGGGGCGAGCAGGCCGGGTATAGAGTAATTTGCCGGGTTCTTGCCTCGCCGATGGTCGACAGAGCTATGGAGTCGAGTTGGCTCGATCCTTCTCACCGACTTCCGCCCGTCGGCCTATACTAACAGGCTGATGAAAAAGTACCGTCGAGCCTGCGCGAGCGGAGCGAGCCCGGCGCAATCGTCCGCATTCGGGCTGCTTCGAAGGAACAAGATGTTGCGGGGCTACATCGAAGGGCTGCCCAACGCAAAATTGCCGCGCCGTAAGCAGCCCGAGCCGTGGCGGCTCGATCGAACACAGGTCCCGCCACGGCATTGAGCACTCTAAAGACGCTGAAAAAGGCGCTTGGCTTGCTCCCGAGCCTTTGCCCGCACTTCTTCGGCATCGACCCGCGTCGGTTTGCCTCCAGTGAGCACTTTTTCGCCGGCCACTTCGATCTCGAGAGGACGAATTCCCGGCGTGAAAGCGACGTGCCAGGGTGTCATGGGCTCGTACGACCACGTAACCCGGTCGCTTCGAGCCTCGGGGATTAGATCCCAGCCCGCCTCGAGCCAACCCCAGGCTTTCTCGGGAGTAGCGGTGACGTCCTCTTCACGGAGGCGAAAGTAGGCCATGCGGAACGCGTCGAGCATGTTGCCGCCGATTCCGTCGGTTCCCAGTACCACCCGATTGCCGCGCGACGCGGGAGAGGCGTAGCCGACGGAGTTATTCATGTTGGAGGCAGGATTGTGGGCGATGGTACCGGGAATGGCCCGGTCGAGATGGATGGCGTGGGCGAGTAGCCAATCATCGCGGGAGCGCTTCTCCAGTCGGGCTCCGGCCGTCGCGTCCTCTGGCCCTTCGGCGACGTGGATGTGGACGCCGACGCGGCGTTCGCGCGCCAGAGACGCGATGGCATCGAGGGTGTCCTCCGACAGCGTGAAGCAGGCGTGTGCGCCGACGTAACCCCGGCCACCGGCGCGCAAGAAGCGCTCGTTCTCGGCGAGTCCCGCCTTCGCCTCCTCGGGGCCGTTTCGATCGGTGACCTCGTAGCACGTCGACACCCGGACTCCGACCTCGGCGCAAGCATCGGCGATGACGGTGAGTGAGCCGTCGATCGCGTTGGGGGACGCATGGTGGTCGAGAATGGCTGTGGTACCGCTCTCCAATGCTTCGACCGCTCCGAGCAGGGCCGACCAGCGAATCATGTCGAGGTCGAGAGCTTTGTCGAGACGCCACCAGACGAGCTCGAGGATCTCGGAGAAGCGCTTCGGGGTTCTTTCGGGCGCCGGCATACCGCGGGCCAGTGTCGAGTAGAGGTGATGGTGCGCGCAGACGAGACCGGGCGTCGTGTTATCCATACGAGGAGGAATCAGAGTATCGGGTGAGGGCCGTTCGAGCAAGTACATCTCCAGCTTATCGACCTTTGCCAGTGTCGGAAAACCTGACACTCCATGGCGGAGAGATAACCCTTTTCGATTTAAGAGATTGCCCGGTTCAATCGCATAATCCCCGTCGGAATTCTTGACAGTTCGTCCGCGGTGCCCGCAGCGATGAATCCACAACTCCAAGCAAGACAATGAATTGAGTGCGTATGCCATTGTGGTCCACGGATTGCTTCAAGTTCTTCGGAGACAGTGTGAGAGTAGAGGAATGGCGCACCTCGTGGATTCGGACACTCAGAACAACGAGACCCTCTCGCGCGCCGTCCTGATCGTCGAAGGCCCAGAGCGTCCGTCGCAGCGCCTGCGGGAGGCGACGCGCACGGCGGGATTTCGCGTACTGACCGCTGACTCCGGGCACGTAGCTCTATCGGCGGTCAAAAAGGCGATGCCCGATGCCGTCATCCTGAGCTCGGACATCGGCCCTCCCGGTCCCTCGGAGATCGCTCGCCGCATCAAAGAAGACGAAGCGACCGCCGAGATCCCGATACTCCTGATCGGGACGAACGCCAACGCCGACCCTTTCCTCTTTCCCACGGAAGCCTATCTCTCCTGTGCGACGAGCGACGAAGAGCTCGTCCGAACGTTGCGTATGTTGACGATGCGGACGCCGCGGGTTCGATACGGCGGAGAGCGCCAAGCGGCACCGTTGCAAGGGGATCTCCAGACCGATGACTTCCCTCAGGTTCTACAGTTTCTTTTGGCTACGGGTAAGACGGGCCGCATCACCGTTTCCGACAACCAGCGCGGTCAAGGGCATATCTTCTTGGCAACGGGCGACATCGTCGATGCGAAGCTGGGGCCTGTGCAGGGAGTGAAAGCATTTCATGAGATCTGCTTTCTCACGAATGGAACCTTTCGCTTCGAGCGGTTGACTCCCACGCGTCGAACGATGTGCAAGAATGGCCTGGAGCTGCTTCTCGAGAGTGCTCGAAGGAGAGACGTCGCCGAACCGAGTCATGAGGTTCCGGTGAAGACCGCATCGACCGCGGCTCCTCCTGCCCCGCGGTCCATTCCCGCGAAACTCGCCCTTGCCGCCGTCGCGCTGGCACTCGTCGGGATCGCCACATACGCAACCAGCGTGACGCATCACGACGCGAAGGTGTCGGCGGCGGTGACAGTCAGCGTCTCGAGCGACCCCGCGGGAGCGCAGGTATCGGTCGACGGACGCGAGGCGGGCACGACCCCGATCGAGTCGATTACCGTGAGTCCGGGAAAGCTCGTGTTTCGGCTGGCGAGGGAAGGGTGCGAGACCATGGTCGAGTCGGTGAACATAGCCCCTGACGACACGGGGCGTTCACTCCTGTTTTCACTTCCTAGCCCTTGCCATCGGTAGCGTATTTCGCCAGGTCCCATCGAGATCGTGCAGCGCTGCAGCTACCGCGCCCGCGGTAGGAACCAGACCGATCTCGCCGACACCCTTGATACCGTAGGGAGAGTTGGGCTGAGGACACTCGATCAGCCGGACTTCGATCTCGGGCAGCTCCGACGGTCTCAGGATCCCGAGGCTCTTGAGCGTCAGGTGGGTGGGGCGTCCCTTTTCGTCGGCGGGAAACTCCTCGCTCAAAGCGAACCCAAGCCCCATGTGGATGGATCCCTCGATCTGCCCCTCACACAAGATCGGATTGACGACGCGACCGACGTCGTGGGCCGCGACCACCTTCTCGATCCTTCCCGTGACGCGGTCGGCGATTACGAGTTGGGCCGCGTAGCCGAAGGTCGAATGAATCACGGGATGCTCGAGCCCCTCTTCCAGAGAGTTGGTCCAATCGATGCGATAGACCCCCATGTGATCGACCCCGGGCTTCCTTTTGGAGCTGATGGCGGCGCGGCAGGCGTCCCGAACCGACCCAGCGACCATGAGAGTGGCGCGAGAGCCAGTCGTCTGGCCCGCTCCTAGCTCTCGGCTCGTATCGACGAGGACTCGGACGCGGTCGGAGGCAACCGCTAGCTCCTCGACCGCGACCTGGCGGGCCACGGTATGGACCCCTTGTCCCATCTCCGTCCATGGGTGTCGAACCACGACGGTCCCGTCCTCTTCGAATCGGACGACCGCTTTCGCGATCTCTTTGAAGCCGTTTCCCAGTCCCGAATTCTTGAGGCCGAGCGCGACTCCCACTGCCTTCCCATCGGCCCGGGCAGCGTCGTAATCCGGCTTGAGCGCCTCCAGGCACACACGGGCGCCGAGCGATCCGTCATCCATAATCTGCCCCGGCCCCCATACGGCGCCAGGCGCGATGACGTTTCGAGCGCGAATCTCGAAACCGCTGATGCCGACTTTCTCGGCGAGGCGATCCAGGACCCCGTCCATGGCGAAATGTGCCTGGTTGGCGCCGAATCCACGGAAGGCCCCACAAACGGGGTTGTTGGTGCGCACGGCGAGCGCCTCCACGTCCACCGCGGGAACGCGGTAGGGACCGGTGGCGTGACCGGCCGCCCGCTCGAGCACCTTCATTCCCACCGACGCGTAGGGTCCGGAATCACCCACCATTCTGGCCCGGATCGCCGTCAGCTCTCCCTCGGCGTCGCAGCCCGCCCAGTACTCCATGCGGATCGGATGTCGCTTTGGGTGTATCTGAAGCGACTCTTCACGGCTGAGGGTGCACTTGACGGGTTTTCCAAGGAGGTAAGCGGCGAGCGCGGTCTGCGCCTGGTTCGACATGTCCTCCTTGCCGCCGAAAGCACCTCCGTTCGAGACGAGCTCGACGAGCACGCGGTCCGGGGGCACACCGAGGACCGAGGCGATCTGGTTCCGGTCGTCCCAGATACCCTGTCCGCCGGAATAGACCCGGAGCCTGCCATCGTCCTCGGGAACGGCCAGAGTCGATTCGGGCTCGAGGTAGGCATGTTCCACTCGCTGAGTCTGGAAGACCTCGTGGACGACGTGGGCGGAGGCAGCGAGGGCCTCGCTGACGGGACCTCGGCGATAGGACGAGCGTGAGAGCAGGTTGCCGTCCAGGCTCCAAACGGCATTTTCCGAGTCATCGATGGCGGCCAGGGGATCGGTTATCGGCCGCAGCACGCGGTAGCGGACGTCGACCAGACCGGCGGCCCGACGCGCCGTCTCGCGGTCCCGCGCCACGACGATGGCCAGCACGTCGCCGAGGTACGACGTCGTGCCGCCCTCGGGGATGAAAACCGGCCAATCCTTGTGAATCAAACCGACGCGAAGCTCTCCCGGTACGTCCTTCGCGGTGAAGACCGCTTCGACTCCGCGAACCGAGAGAGCGCGGGAGACCTCGATGGCGACGACCTCGGCGCGCGCGTGATCGGACAACCTCAAGGCCGCGTGCAGCATTCCCGCCGGACGCATATCGTCGATGTAGGGTCTTCGTCCCACGGCGAGATCGCACCCCTCGTATTTCATGCTCGAGCTTCCTATGCCGCCGGGAGGCTCGGAGACCACATCCTCGCCCGCGGCGAGAGCCTCGAAGGCGTCGAGGATCTTGACATAGCCGGTGCAGCGGCACAGATGCGTCCCGAGGTATCGGGAGCTCTCCTCGCGCGTGAGAGCTGCCCCTTTCCGGTCCAGAAGCGACTTTGCCCGCATGACGATGCCCGGCGTACAGAAGCCGCACTGAAGCGCCCCCTTCGAAGCGAAGACCCGCGCGTAGCGGTCGAGCTCATCGGGGACCATACCCTCGAGGGTCGTGACGTCCTTTCCCTCGACGGACTCGACGCTCTGGGTGCAGCTCGTTATTGCCCTTCCGCCGACGAGAATCGTGCAACAGCCACACTGGCCGGTTGGCGAGCAGCCGTCCTTGGGCGAGATGACTCCCAGCTCTTCCCTCAGCGCGGCAAGCAGGTGCGGGTGAGACTCCCGGATCGAGACCTTCTTGCCGTTGAGAATGAACGTGGTGGTCATGAGGAAACGGCGCCTCGCCTTTCAGAAATCAACTTGTAGTGCTCGGGCATGCGATAGCGCTCGAAATCGAAAAGGGTCTCCTTGTACCTCTTGCATAAATCGAGATCGCAGCGGGCCACGGCCAGCTCGTCATCGCTCGTGACGCAGGTGGCGACGATTTGCCCCGACGGAGCGATGATCGCGCTTTCGGCGAGCGAATCGACGCCCTCCTCGCATCCTCCTTTGGCGACCCCGACGACCCACATTCCGTTCTGATAGGCGCCTGCCTGCATCACCAGGTGGTTGTGGAACGGGGCGAGCGTGTCTTGACTGGGCTCGGGCGGATAGTGGATCGGGGTGTTGTACCCGATGAGGACGAGCTCTGAGCCTCGAAGAGCGAGCACACGATAACTCTCGGGCCAGCGTCGATCGTTGCAGATCGCCATCCCCACCCGGCCGCCAAAGGCGTCCCACGCCTGAAATCCATCGGGACCGGGCTCGAAATAGCGGCGCTCGAGGTGCTGGAAAGGGCGATGGGGCTCGTTCTCCGAGTGTCCCGGGAGATGCACCTTCCGATACCTGCCCACGATGGAGCCGTCGCGCTCCACGAGAATCTGCGTGTTGTAGCGATGCCCCTCGGGAGTGAGCTCGGCATACCCGAGACTGAATCCGATCCCGAGGCTTCTGGCCCGCTCGAAGAGCGGACGCGTTTGCGGGCTCGGCATCTCCCGCTCGTAGAAAGCGTCCAGTTCGTCTTCGTTCTCGATGAACCATCGTGGAAAAAACGTCGTCAGGGCGAGCTCGGGGTAGACGACGAGGTCGCAGCCATGCTCCTTCGCTCGATTCAGCAGGGACAGGAGGCGCTCGACGACGTGTTCTCGCCTGTCGGCGCGCCGGATGGGTCCGAGCTGGGCTGCCGCGATCACGACCTCTCTCATAGGGCATCCGTCTCGGAGAGAGTCAAGACCACTTGAGCGAGCACGTTGGCGCCCATCTCGATGTCGGCGGGCTCGGTATGTTCCTCCGGATTGTGGCTGATGCCCTTGACGCTCGGGGTGAAGATCATGCCCGCGGGGCACACCCGAGCGAGCATCTGGGCGTCGTGGCCGGCCCCGGCGGGAAGGCGGCGGACGGAATTGCCCAGTCCGCGGGCGACGTTCTCGACGAGCTGGATGATACGGGGGTCGAAATCGACCGGCTCGAATCGCGCGAGCCTCCGGGTCGATATCTCGACACCTTCGGCATCGGCGATGGTCCCCAGATACTCGTCGAGTCGACCTTCGGCCTCTTGCAGAAGCCTCTCCTCGACGTTACGCAAATCGACGGTGAAGACCGCTTTATGGGCGACGACATTGACCAGGTTCGGCTCGAGTCGGAGAGAGCCCACCGTGCCCACCTGCGTACCCCCCATCTCCTGGGTGAGCCTGCGCACGAACGAGACGACTTTCCCGGCGACGTAGCCGGCGTCGTGGCGATAGACCATCGGTGTCGTGCCCGCGTGGTTCGCCTGGCCTTTCACCGTGACCTCGGTCCAGGAAATGCCCTGGACTCCGGTAACCGCGCCGATACGGATGCCCTCCGCCTCGAGGATGGGGCCTTGCTCGATGTGGAGCTCGACGTAAGCATGAGGGACTGGGCCGGGGGAGGGGGCGATTCCCAGATAGCCTATTCGACGGAGATCGTCGCCGACGCGCGTCCCGTCGATGCTGACCGCGTCGTGCGCTTCCTCCAGGGAAAGGCCACCGGCATAGACGAGGCTTCCCATCATGTCCGGCGCGACCCGACTGCCTTCCTCGTTCGAGAAGAAAGCGACCGAGAGCGGACGTCTGGTCGTGAGCCCGCGATCGTTCAGCGTCTCGACGACCTCGAGCCCGGCGAGAACGCCGAGGTTCCCATCGTAACGTCCTCCGGTACGGACCGTGTCGATGTGGGAACCGCACATGACGGGTGGACCGGTGTCGAGTCCGGGACGAAAGCCGACGACGTTTCCGATAGCATCTACACTCACGTCGAGGCCTAGCTGGCGCATCCAGCCCGTCACCACGTCCCGTCCCGCCTTGTCGGCCTCGGTGAACGCGAGCCGGTTGCATCCGCCGTCGTCACGAGCTCCTTCCCGCGCGAGCTCCTCGAGCCGTCTCATGAGTCGCTTGCCGTCGATCCGCAGGTCGCGCCGGGTGTCGCGGGTCATTTCGCCCATGGCAAGCTCCTCCGAGAACATGTTACCTCAGGTGAGAGCAGGCCTAGCAGGGTGATGAAAAACTCAACCCACCCTGCGCGAGCGGAGCGAGCCCGGCGCGCTGGCCGCGCCGTAAGCAGCCCGAGCCGTGGCGGCACGATCGATTACGGGTCCCGCCACGGCCTTGAGCACTCTAGGAGAGTCCCATCCTTTCGAGGAGGAATCGGAAGCGCGGATCCTGCCGAACCGGGTCGAGCTCGATGGCGGCGTTGATCAGAACGAGCGCGCCATCGCGCGCTTCGAACGACCGGTCGAGCCAGCGGAAGAGCGCATCGTAATCGCCCAGACCGAGGTGCACGAGCGCGATCCACATCGAGCTGACGTAGCCTTCGGTCTGCCGATCCGTCAATTCTTCCAGAAGCGCTCTCGCGGTGGACGCGTGGCCGGCGAGCCCGTGCGTATATCCGAGAACACCGACGTGGTTCGCCGAACGGCCACCCAGGCGAATCGACTCCTGAAGCTCGGCGATCGCCTCGTCGTAACGCCCCTGCTGCGCGTAGGTATCCCCGAGACCGTAGTGGGCGAAAGCGAAATGAGGGTCGAGGGCCACCACGCGGAGAAATTGTTCCGCCGCCCGATCGAGGTCGTGGAGGAAGTAGTAGACGTAGCCGAGTTGCGTCTTGACCTGAAGGTCCAGCGGGTCGAGGCGCTGCGCCTCATGAAGCTCGACGAGCGCGTCGTCGTAACGCCGTTCCAAAACGGCAAGACGCCATGCGTTCCATACGTGCAGATCGGCGGCGTTGGGTTTGACGCTCAGCGCCCGCGCAAAAGACTCCTCGGCGACGCGCCGATCCCAGTCGTGGTAGATGGCGATGAGCCCGCGAACTTTCTGGGCCTCGGCCAGGCCGGGATCGAGCTCGAGCGCTCGGGCGATTGCCGTCTTGGCCTTCGGAATCGTATCTCGTGCCGCCAGAATCCCGAGGCCGGAATAGAGCCAGACGTAGCACTCGGCCAGAGCCGCGTGAGCGGAGGCGTAAGCGGGGTCGAGTTTCGTGGCGAGCTCGAAGCTCTCGATGGCCTTCTCGACCCAGATGTCGCTCCACTTGTGCAAGGCATATTTGCCTTCGAGGTAGGCCTCGTAGGCTTCGAGACCTGGCTTGGATGGGGCCGCGGGTGCGATCTCGGCACGGAGCTCCTCGGCAATCCGTTCGGCGATCTCGTCCTGTATGGCAAAGACGTCTTCGAGCTCGCGGTCGAAACGCTGGCTCCAGAGCTGGTACCCATTGCCGGTGTCCACGAGCTGGACGCTGACGCGAACGCGATCTCCCGCTTTGCGCACGCTCCCCTCGAGCGCGGTTCCTACGTTGAGCCGCGATCCGACCTCGCGGACGTCGAGTCCTTTGCCCTCGAAAGCGAAGGCGGAAGTTCGGGCGACGACCTGCAGACCGGAGACCTGGGCGAGACGGCCGATGAGCTCCTCGGAAAGGCCGTGGCAGAAATACTGCTGGTCTTGCTCCGGGCTCAGGTCGAGGAAAGGAAGGACGACGATGGACGCCGCCGTCTCCTTCGTCGTGGGAAGCGGGGCTCGGCTGGGATCGGATAGAGCGTCGACCAGCTCACCGGCGCTCCGGAAACGGCGTGCCGGGTCTTTCGCGAGGGCCCTTTCGATCACCACGACCAGCTCGGCGGGCAAGTCGGAGCGCAGCGTTCTGGGAGACGCGGGCGTCTCGTGCAGGAGGGCGTCGAAGAGAGCGGCGAGGGTCTCGCCGCGGAACGGAGGCACGCCGGTGCTCATCTCGTAGAGGATGACCCCGAGCGCGAAGATGTCGGTGGCGGGGCCCAGGCTCTTTCCCAGGGCCTGCTCGGGAGACATATAGCCGACCGTACCCAGGGTCATTCCCGGGCTCGAAGCGTCGCGCACCATCGTGGCGGACTCGGTGTCGACCGACGTCGGTGAAAAGAGCTTGGCGAGCCCGAAATCGAGAATCTTGACGTGATCGCTCTTGCCGATCAAAACGTTGTCGGGCTTGAGGTCGCGGTGGAGCACCCCGGCATCGTGAGCCGACTGGAGACCGCTTCCGATTTGCCGAGCGATGGCGACGATCCGGTTCGTTGGCAGCGGCCCGAGCTCGATGAGCTCGCGGAGTCTTCGGCCGGCGACGAGCTCCATCGTGATGAACGAGACCCCGTCCGCTTCCTCGATGGAGTGGATGGTGACGATGTTCGGATGGTTGAGCGCGGCGACGGCTCGCGCCTCCCGCTCGAAGCGCACCCGCCGGTCATCCGAAGCGGCGAGCTCGGGAGGAAGCACCTTGATGGCGATGTCACGGCCGAGCTTCTCGTCGCGGGCGAGGTACACGACCCCCATCCCGCCGCTTCCGAGCTCCTCGAGAACGCGGTAATGCGCGAGGGTGCGGCCGACCAAGCTCACGCGGAGGGTGGAGGAAACACCGAGCGGCCACACTTGCAACGGCTCGCGTCGGGTGTCCCCTTGTACCAGACGCGGGTCGAACAGTGAGGGCAGCTCCATTTGCTGTCCAGCTCCTCGATGCGGGCGAGGGCCGCCGCCACCTCGCTCGCGCCCGACCGCGTGCTGCTCGCATGCGCCTCCACATTGAGCGTCGCTTGCACGTCGGCCTCGAGTCCGCGGAGGAGACCGTCGAGCTCGTTGAGGAACGGTTTGGCGGTGTCTTTGAGCGCCCGCCTCACTCCGGCAAAGAGCTCGCCGAGCTCGCGACGGTCGTTCGCCGCCCCACGACGGAAGGGAAGACGGGCACGGAGCGCCTGGCAAACTTCCTGGAGCTGCTCCTCCAAGGCACGCCGCGCCTTGGTGGCGGCGCCGTTGGCGTCTCCCGCCGCGAGTCGGCTTCGAGCGGCTCCGATGATGGAGCTCGGATCGTACGCCGACGTTCGGGGACCTTCGCCGTAGCTCCATGACGTCAGCTCGAGTCGCCTCCAGCTCGGAGCACGCCGTACCGTTTGCTCGAAGAACTGGTGGTCATGGGTGAGAAGAATGAGCTGCCAGCTAGAGAAATCTCGCGCCAGCATCTCGGCCAGCTGGCCCCGATGCTCGAGATCGAAGCTGTTGATGACGTCGTCGAGAACGAGGAACCCGAGCTTCTCGTTGAACGTTTCGGCCATGGCGAGAAAGAGAGCGATCGCGAGAGAGTTCAAGTGCGATTCGCTCAGCACGCCGTGCGGGGGACGCTGCCGCGTCCCGTAGAAATCGATGGCGAGCTCGACCCCTTTTGCCGTCCATGGCTCGATCCCGACGCTCGAGAGGTTCTCCCCCGGATGCAAGCCGGCGTAGATCTCGGCGACTCGTCGGCTGATCTTTTGGAGGAGCTCGGTCAGGTCTTGCTTCTGGCGGTCCTGGTAGGCGTCGAACACGCGGTCCGCGAGGCTGCTCGCCGCGGTGGCCCTCCGGGCGCGATCTTCCGACGCGCGCCACAGCTTGACGTGCTCGCAGAGCGTGGCGAGCAGGACGAGCTGCTGCTCGCGGGTGGTCGAGGGGGTCGGCCCCCCCATCGCCGTTCGCGCCTCCTCGTCCCATCGAGCCAGGGCTTCGAGGTAGCTCTCGACTGCGGCCACATCGGGTGCACGGCGCGCCTCGATGGCGTCCGAAAGCGCCGACCGGGGTGAAGCGGGGAGAGTCGGGAGCTCGAGGGACAGTTTCGCCGCCTCTTGTCGAATCCGGCTCCTTCTCTGCTCGGCGAGGGTGAGTTGGTCGACGAGCGCGTTCATCTTTTCGGCGGCGCCCTCGAGCTCCCGCGAGGTCTCGAGCAGGGACGTGAGCCGGGAAGCGATGCGGCTCGAGAGCTCGCTGATGTCCACCTTCTGCCCGCACAGAGGGCACGAACCGTCGGAGCCCGCGGTTTCGAGCAGCGTCTTCGCTTCTCGCAGCAGGGAAACTTTCGGCAGCTCGGTCGCTCTCTCCCCCTCGACCAGGCTCTTCCAGTGCTCGAGAACCGCCTCGTCCCCGTGGGGTCTCTCGAGCGAACGAATCTCGGCACCGAGGCTCTCACGATTTCCCGGAGACACCGCCGCCAGGTTTCCGACCGCGTCTCTCACCCAGCTCGGGTCGACGACGTCGTCGAGTGACCGGGGTTGCGGAATTCCCAGGTTGGCGCAGAAACCCTGGATCTGTTTGACGACGGCTTCCTCGGACAACACCGTGCCCTCGCCGCCGAGCGCCCGTCGCGCCGCACCGACGTCTTCGTCGGCAGCCTTCGCGAGCTTTCTGAGCTCGTTGCGCGCTTGTTGCAAATCCTGACGAAGGCTCTCGATGTTCCCGAGGCCGAGGATGTCGACGAGAGCCTTCCACTTTTCGGTCTTGGTCTTGTTGATGAAATCGGCGAGCGTCCTGCCCCGGAGGAGAAACGTCTCCCGGTTCGCGAGCGAGAGCTCGTCGGGCTCGCGCTCGTCGGGAAACACCACCTTCCCTCCGAGCCCGCCGGACGTGACCAGCTCGACCGAGGTTTCCCCCTCCTTCGCTCCACCGAGGTTCCGCACCGCGTGCTGGCGCCCCTCGTGCGACAGGAGCTCGATCTCCCCGGTAAAG
>DASPGQ010000620.1 GCA_035620555.1 Vicinamibacteria bacterium | reverse complement strand
CGAGCTTCCTGACCCGCGACTGGCAAATCCGCGAGGCGACGCTCTTCGCCGGCAGGCTCTTCAAGAGACTGATGTACTACACCTGCGATCGCCCCGAGAAGTTCCTCCCCGAAGTGACCGAGGCGCTCACCGCGTTCGAGGACGGCATGATCGCGGAGAGCGGGACGGTGGAAGCAACCGCTGAAGCGCTCTTCGCGGCGAAGCACGACGCGCTCGCGCTCGACTTCCTCACTCGCTACAGCCACGAGCGGGCAATGGATGCGCTCCGGTTGGGAGAGGCCCTTCTCGAGAGCATCGAGGTGCGCACCCGACTATTGTTTGGGCTTCGCGAGCCTACTGGCGACGAAATGAGTCTCCTCGACTACACGATGATCACCTGCCAGATGCGAGAGCGGTGAGTTGTTGGTAATGCTTCGTGCGCGTCACGCACGCCACGACCGCGTATCTCGCTTCGATGAGAGCTCCTGCGCTCGGGGAGGCCTCGGGATGCGGCCAGCGACCGAACTCATGGGGCTTGCCCTGGCCCACGCCGGCCGCTTGAAGAAATTCAGAGCCTGACGCCTCTGGCTGGAACCCAAGCCGAGGCCCCGTTCCTTAGGGGATATACCGTAGCAGCTTTACGGGATTCGCCGCGTGGTTTTGTCGATCCGACGGCAACTAGGATGGCTCCATGCATGATACGACGATCAAAAAGATCGACTCGAGCCATTCGCCGGCCGGAAAGATGGGTCAAAAATATCTCTGCTCGGGAAAGCGTCTTTCGATGCGGCTGTGGCAGGAAGCACCCGGGTCGGACAAACCGGAGACTCGCCGTGACTACGAGACGGTTGGCTACGTCGTCAAAGGCACCGCCGAGCTCCGTCTCGAACAACAAACGGTCCGGCTGAGTCCCGGTGACTCGTGGCTGGTACCCGAAGGCGCGGCCCATTCCTACCGCATCTTCGAGCCTTTCGAAGCGGTCGAGGCCACCTCGCCGCCGTCCCACGTGCACGGACGGGACGAGCCCGGAGCGCGGTAGCCGCGACCCGAGTCGACGGGATTCAAATCTGAGACAGGAGAAATAGGAGACTGACCGCGGCGCCAACGATCGGAATCCCGATCGGGTACGTGGTGACGTCCGGGCGTCTCGATCCCCCTCGCCACTTCAGCACCAGGAGCGAGACGTTGACCAGCGTGAAGATGACGAGGATCACGCTGCTCGTCCAGCGGGCCAGAGTCACCAGAGGGAATCCAAGCGCCAGGACGAGAACGACCGCCGTTACCAGCAGCGTCGCCGCCACCGGAGTGCGGGTCCGCTCCCAGACCCGGGCAAAGACGGCAGGTCCAGTTTCCTTTTTGCCCATTCCGTAGAGGACGCGGGATGCCATGATGACCTGCACCAGGGCTCCATTGAGACCGGCGAGCATGCCAACGAGCGTAATACCGACACCGGGGACGGCATCGACGCCTCCGAGGACGGTAGCGAGCGGTGATCGGCTGGCGGCAAGCGCTTCAGGCGTCCGTGCGAGTACGGCGAGAGTGGTAACCGTCCCGTAAATCACGGTCGTCATACCGAGGGCGAGCAGAATGCCGCGGGGAAGCGCGCGTCGGGCGTCTTTCACCTCTTCCGCGAGGTTCACCATGTCCTCGAACCCGATGAAAGAGTAGAAGGCCAGGAAAGCGCCCACGGCGATGCCATTCCATGCTTGGAGGGTCATCGGGGGAACGATCTCGTCGATGCGCGCGGGAAGCTCGAAGATATGAGCTCGGACGGCAAAACTCACGTAGGCCAAAGCACCAACCTCGATGAAGGTGATGACTGCCGCCAGGATTGCCGATTCCGCGATGCCCCAGCCGGCAACGCCGCCGAGCACGAGGACGATGACCACGATGCCCGCCCAGGTCGGGACGGCGACGAGCTCCTGCAGAAATCCAACGAACGCATTCGCCAGAGTTGCCGCCGAGACGACGCCGGTGGTGACGACGAGCAGCCCAACGCCCGTCGAAAGCCGGGCCCGGCCGAACGCCTCGAGAACGTAGTGTGCTTCTCCTCCGGCTTGGGGAAAGCGTGCCGCCAACTCTCCAAAGGAAAGCGCACTGAAGAGCGCCACGGTCGCCGCCATCAGAAAAGCGATCGGCGTGTGCATCCCCGCATGACGAGCAACCTCTCCCGTCAGGGCATAGAAGCCTCCTCCCACCATGGTCCCGAGACCGTAGATCGTAAGCATGGTGAGCGAGAGACTTCGCTTGAGCGAGCCCGATTCCTTCATCGGAGCGAGAAACCCATCTTTCGATGCCATCCTGCCAGAGGCTTCCTCCCGAGTCGCCACCGGAATGCTTGCCAGGATGGGTATGCACCGAGTTCAGAATCGACTCTTGGAACCGCTAGGGTTCTCGTGACGCCGAAATCCCGGCTCCGAGGAATGGAGGGACCCTGACATGGTTTCTTAGACTTCCGCCCAAGACCACCGTGCAAGAAATCATGACGCCCAGCGTCGTCTCTTGCCGGGAGGACGACTCGGTCGATAGTGCCATCACCAAGATGAAGGAGCATCAGCTCAGGCGCATCGTGGTACAGGATGGCAAAGACCGCGTTGCCGGCATCATCTCTCTCGGTGACCCGGCGCTCGCGAGCGCGGACAGAAGACTCTCGGGAGAGGTTCTTCGGGCCATCTCGAGATAGGCGGGACAGAGGCTCGAAGTCGAGGGACTGACTCGCGACTCGCGAAGAACCCCGGGGTCGGCACGACTATTGAGTCAGCCGAGCGAAGCGTCATTCAACCTTTACGATCTCGACGTCATATTCCAGAGTCTTTCCTGCGAGCGGGTGATTCATGTCCAAGAGGACCTGCTCATCATCGACGCCCATGATCGTGGCGTGAAACTCCTTCGTGCCGATCTTCCCTTGAACCATTTCACCCACACGCACCGAAGGTAAGTCGTGGAACGCGGATCGGGGAAAGCTTCGGATTCCCTCCGGATCGGGCTGACCGTATGCCTCGTCGGGCTCGACCGCCACGCGCTTGCGTTGTCCTTCCTCGAGACCTTCGAGCTCGTTCTCCAGCCCAGGAAGAATCTGTTGCTGCCCGTGAACGTACTCGACGGGTCCCGCGCCTCTAGAGCTTTCGATCTCTCGTCCGTCGACTTTCAGCACGTAATGCATGGTGACTTGCGATCCGTTTCGAATCATCGTCTTCCTCCTCTTCCTCTTTTCTTGTGATGGCAAGCACCCTGGAAACAACCCTACCGCTCCGAGCGTGGAAGGCCATGGGGGAAACACCCGATTTCCGCCGCATTGCGACGTCCAGGGCGGGATCACCTGGCGGCTGGATAATTGAGGACCTGGACCGTTGTCGTCTGCGGTTTTTTCTCGCCCAACCTGATCATCAGGATGCACTTGGTCTCGCTCTCCGCCTGTCGCTCGGCCAAGGTACAGAGGCCAACGACTCTGGTGCCTCAATCACCGTCCGTCCAGGCCTCGTAGCCTCCCTCGAGCACGGCAACGTTCTCGTATCCCTCTTTACGGTACTTGGCCGCCTGACCGGCGGCGGATTCATCGTTCGGTCACGTTCAGTAAAAGACGATGCGCTCGTCCTTGGGGATATCGGGGAGGCGCGCCTGGAACTCTTTCAGGGACAGCGCTCCGTCGATCTGAATCCTCTTACATTTCGCCTCGTCCTCGTACGCGCAAACGAGAAGAGGGACGGTGTGCTCACGAACCTCTTCGGGACTGAGCTTCTCTACAGATGCCATGTTCTCACTCCTTTCGCTCGGAGCTCTCGTCCACCTCGGTAAGCCGTGCAACCCGCGGGCGAACCAGGCGCCGGAAATCCTCGAGACCGACTTCCACCGAATCGGTATGGGTTCCAGCATCGAAGGCGATGGTAGGCTGCTTCACGAACGAGGCGTCGAGCCACACCGGTATGTCGAACAACTCTCCCAAAGGCGGCATGGCGCCAACCTCGCAGCTCGGAAACGAACCCTTGAACTCGGGCTCGCTGGCCAGCCGAACGCTGGAGGCACCCGTCATCTGCGCCAATTTCTCGACGTCGACGCGTTGGTTGGCAGGAACCGCCGCCATGATCAGCCCGCCGTCGACGACGACCACGACCGTCTTCGCGTAAGCCCTGCCCGTCATATCGAGAGCTTCTGCCGTCTTGGCCGACGTGAACACCTGCGGGTGAGAAAGATGACGATAGATGACGTCGTTGGCGTCGAGATGTCTCTTGATGTTGCGGGGAATCGTCATGATGACCTCCTCGGAACAAACGCTCCATTCAGTTTTGCCGCATGACCGGCGTGATGGAACCGGGTGGATGCCGTATGACGGCCGAGCTATGAGAGATGGCGTGCGTCTTGGATTTTGCTCGAGAGCCTCTGATTCCGAGAACCGAGGTAAGGCTCACCTGCGCGAGGCAGATAAAGCCCTCGAAGCGCGCACCGCTGCGAGGGCCGTCAGTCGTCATTCGTTGAGCACGAACGTGACCTTCATGTTCACCCGATATTCGGTGATCGTGCCTCCCTCGATGACGCATTTCTGGTCGCCGATCCACGCGCCCTGCAGGTTCTCGAGCGTCTTGGATGCGCGCTCGATTCCCTTTTTCACGGCGTCCTCGAAGCTCTTGGACGATGACGAGGTGATCTCGGTAACCCGGGCAACGGACATTGAATGCTCCTTTCTCGAAACCCCAACGTAGTGCTCCTCAACATCCCCGTACATACCCTGTTCGGTCCAGGTAGTCCCGAGGACGCCGAGCCTGAGCTCCAGGCGTCGCCCTAGGGTTCGTCGAGGAAGCACCCGAGTTTGGAGAGGCGCCTCTGCCATCGAGCTGGGACGTCGGTCAGACCGACGCGGCGCGCGAAACCCAGATCCACCAGAAGAACAAACCCACCATGATGAGCCCGATTGTGAATTTCGCCGCCGTGCCGAGCACCATGCCGAGAACGCTTCCCATCCCGCTCTTCATGCTCGCGTTCACGTCGCGACTCCGCCAGAGCTCGAAGAGCACCGCCCCCGCCACCGGTCCCAACAACAGTCCCGGCAGACCGAAAAAGATGCCGACGATGGCTCCCACGATCGCTCCCAGCATGGCCCAACGGCTGCCGCCCAGCCGCTCGACGCCCACCGCGCCCGCTACATAGTCGAGAAGGTAGGCGAGCCCGGTGAGCGCTCCGAGAACGATGAGCCCTAAAGGCCCCAAAGTCTCGAAGTCCGTGGCGATGGCGTAGATGAGCGCCCCGATCCATATGAGGATCGTCCCCGGCAAGAATGGAAGGACCGAACCGGCGATTCCCAGAACGAAGAGAACACCGACCAAGATATGGATTACCGTCATCATCCCGTCGCCTTAGATCCGGTAGGAAGTGTACCTCTCTTCTGAAGTGTTTCGCCGCGCGTCCCTGGTCTCGATGCCTCAGGGAATTTCCTGCGAATACCGGATCGTCCGGCCCCGGCTCTCGATGTGTACTGGAGTTCGATAGGAAAGAAGACATCGGAAGGAAAGAAACCCATGACACGACTCGCGACGTCGACCGTGTTGCTCACGGCGATAGCGCTCGCCGTACCGGCCTCGGGGCAGTATTTCGGCCGAAACAAAGCGCAGTACGAGGACTTCGACTTCGAGATCCTTCGCACCGAACATTTCGACATCTACTTCTATCCCGAGGAAGAAGAGGCTGCGCGGATCGCGGGGCAGATGGCGGAGCGCTGGTACGAACGTTTGTCCATCGTCTTGGATCACGAGCTCAGGGGCTCTCAACCTCTCATCATTTATGCCGCGCACCCGCATTTTCAGCAGACCAACGTCATTTCCGGCCTACCCGGGGTCGGTACCGGCGGTGTTACCGAGTCGCTGAAGCGGCGCATCGTGATGCCCTTTGCGGGACCCCTCCGTGAGACCGATCACGTCCTCGGTCACGAGCTCGTACACGCCTTTCAATATGACATCACGGCACAGAGCCGGTCGGCTTCCTCCTCGGCGCTCCGGTTCCCTCTCTGGTTCATGGAAGGGATGGCAGAGTACCTGTCACTCGGACCTGTCGACGTGCAGACTGCGGTTTGGCTCCGAGATGCGGCCATGAGAGAAGATCTACCAACGGTCGGGGATCTGAACGACCCGAGCTATTTTCCTTATCGTTACGGTCACGCGTTTTTTGCCTACCTGGGCGGTCGCTACGGAGATCGCGCCGTTGGGGCCATGCTGGAAGAAGCTCGGGAACGCGGGGTTCGACGAGCCCTCGAGACGATCACCGGGCAGGATGAGAAGAGTCTCAGCGATGGTTGGCACGCCTCGATCCGCGACACTTACGAACCGCTGCTGACGGATCCGCGAACCGCCGCGGAGTACGGGCGCGCGCTCCTCACCGACGAGCGGCACGGCGGCAGTCTGAACGTCGCGCCTTCCCTCTCGCCCGACGGCAGCCAGCTCGTCTTCCTGTCGGAGCGTGACCTCTTCGCCATCGAGATGTTTCTCGCCGACGCGGAGAGTGGAAAAGTCCAGAGGAAGATCGTCGAGACGGCGACCGATCCACACTTCGAGAGCCTCCAGTTCATCTCTTCATCCGGAAGCTGGAGTCCGGACGGCAAGAGCTTCGTCTTCGCCGGCGTGAGCAAGGGCCAACCGGTCCTGAGCTTTCTGGACGTCGACCGGGCCGACGTGACGAACGAGATTTCGTTTCCACGCCTGGGCGAGATCTTCAACCCATCGTGGAGTCCCGACGGAAGTCGAATCCTCTTCACGGCAATTCGCGGCGGACTTCTCGACCTGTATCTTCTCGACGTCGAGACCGACAGGCTCTCGCGGCTGACCGAGGACCCCTACGCCGAGCTCCAACCGAGCTGGTCGCCCGACGGCAGCTCCGTGGTTTTCGTGACCGATCGGTTTTCATCCAACCTGAACGCGCTCCACTTCGGGAACTACGAGCTCGCGACCATGGAAATGGACTCGCAAACCATCGAGCGGCTCGAGATCTTCCCCCATGCCGATCAATGGGACCCCCACTGGGTGGAGGAAGGCCTCTACTTCGTCTCGGACGTCGACGGAAGACCGAACCTCTACCGGATGAATCTGCTTGGGGGAAGTGTCCACGGGGTGACCGCGCTCACGACCGGAATCTCCGGGATCACGAAGCTCAGCCCCGCCATCACCGTGGCATCCCGAGCATCTCGCCTGCTGTTCACGGTGCGAGAGGAACAGGAGTACCGCATTTACGCGATCGAGAATCCGCGAGATGTGGAAGCAGAGGCACCGATGTCGACGGCGGTCCAGTTCCCGACGTGGGCGGCGTTGCCTCCCTCGCCGAGAGATTCGTCCCAAGTCGCCACGCTGCTCGGACAACCTGAACGATATCTCCCCGAGACCGCAAATTTCCCCACCGATGACTATAGAGCGAATCTGAATCTCGACTACGTAGGTCAGCCCTACCTCGTCGCGGGCTCGGATATCTTCGGGTCGTTCATCGGCGGGGGAATCTCTTTCCTGTGGAGCGACATGCTGGCCAATCACAACCTGGGAACCCAGTTCCAGTTGACCGGCGACTTCGATAACGTCGCCGGCATCGCCGGTTACGAGAATCGTTCGAGCCGATGGAACTGGGGAGGTTCGATGTCCTGGATCCCTTTTCTCAGCAATCGATTCGTTTCCGGCGTCGCGGAAGTCCAGGGCCAGGTGAGTCAGGTGGAGCAGGTAATCCAGCTCCGGCAGACGGAAAGACGCGCCCGCGGCACCGTATCGTATCCGTTCAGTCGTGCAAACCGTATCGAGCTCTCCGGCGGATTCGTGAATTACGGTTTTTCTGCGGAGGCGAGAACCACCGCTTTTTCCCTCGAGACTGGCGAGTTACTGGTGGACGAGACTTCCGAGATCGACGCACCCTCCAGTGTGTACCTGGGAGAGGCGGCCGCGGCGCTCGTCCACGACACGTCATTGCTCGGACCGACGAGCCCGCTCCTCGGGAGCCGCTATCGCTTCGAGGCGGGCGCCGACGTCGGTACGCTTCGATTCTGGAACGCTCTCGCCGACTATCGGCATTATTTCATGCCCAAGGAACCCTTCACTTTTGCAGTACGAGGCATGCATTTCGGCCGTTATGGACGCGACGCCGACAATTTCCGGCTCACGAATCTTTACCTCGGGTTTCCCAATCTCGTGCGCGGCTACCAGTCGGGCTCGTTCACCGCGGAAGAGTGTGCCGCGGGAGGGTGCGACGTCTTCAACCAGCTCCTCGGAAGTAAGTTGATGGTGACGAACTTCGAGCTCCGCTTTCCTCTCATCGGCGCTTTCACCGGCGAGCCCTGGGGCGGCCCGATCCCGATCGAGCTGGCATTCTTCGGTGACGCGGGTGTGGCCTGGACGAGCGAAACCGAGCCAGAGTTCTTTGGTGGTGACCGCGAGCCGGTTACCAGCGCGGGCATCGCGCTCCGGGTAGCGCTCCAGAGGTTCCTCGTCTTGGAGCTCGACTTCGTCCGCCCTTTCGACCGGCCGGAAAAAGGCTGGCTGTTCGAGTTCAACTTCAAACCGGGCTTCTGAACGTGGGGACGGGGCCCAGCGATGTCAGAATAGAGCCGGTGTCGACTGCCTACATCGGTCTGGCCCGCTGGAGCTACGACGCAACAGAGCGTGAGGGTCAGATGCCGTCGCCAGATCCGCCCTCTTTGACCCAGGACTCCGCCGACTCTCTCTCCTGGACATCGAAATAACGCAGCTCAGCCGCCGTGAAAGGTTTCGCCAGCACCGCGATTCCTTTTTCCCAGCGCCTTTCGCCGACGACGGCGATACGCTCGATGTCGCGGAAGTGCCTGAGCGCGAGCTTGATGTCTTCCCACGCCGCGCCTGCGGTCCAGCCTTCGAAGGCGACGAGCTCGACGAGAAGCTTCAGCTTCCCATGTTGTTCCAGGAGCACGTTCAGGCGCGGTCCGAGGACGTCGAAATCCGATTTTTCCAGCCTGCCGATCACCTGAAGGGCGACGAACAAATCCTTCGGCTCTTTCGCATCGGCGTTCGGCACGCTCGTGAACTCGATCGTCATGTCATGGCTCTCTCTCTATGTGGTCGCTACCCAACGCATGCCCTCGACCGAGTCTAATCGGCGAGCTCAGGTGAGTCGGTCGGGCGTTTACCGGATGAAATCGGGTGAATGCCGATAACATCCCGGATCCACCCTATTCTCGGACAGCCCCCGGGCGAGATAGTGTCCGACTCATGGGAGGAAGTCGTGGCAGATAAACCGACACTGGGTGGCGAAAGCATCAAGCTTCGCTGCGCGAATTGCGGCCACGAGCTCACGATCATCGACCGGGACATGGTGGACTACGGCCCCGTTCGATGTGGGGCTTGCGGCGAGGAAGTGCAGACTTCGCAGCTCCATCGTGTGTTCGACGCCCTCGCGGGCAGAACGGAAGGCTGAAGCCACGCGCGTTGAAGTGGCCAAAGACGTGTTTTCATGGAAGCTTCGAGGTGTCCCCATGAGCGCGAAACCGCTCTCTTCGAGTCTGGCTGCGGCGCCACCGGGTCCGAAGCCACCGATCAAGGAACCCCCTTATCCCGGCAAAAAGAAGAAGCCTCCGATCAAACCGCCCAAGAAACCGGACGACGTGCCCCCGATCAAAGATCCACCTCGGCCCAAGAAGCCTCCGATCGAGGATCCGCCGAAGCCGCCCGACGGTCCGCCGAAGAAGAAGCGGCCGCCGATCGGTGATCCTCAGCCCGACGAGGAGTGGCGAGCCTGGATGGGATCACCGCTGAAGAAGAACGCGTCTTCGAATCAAACGGGACCGGGACTCGACGGGTGCTCTCGCTTCGTCTCTCGCTGATGATCCGACTCCTTCGATAAAGCGTCCACTCCGGCATCATGCGCGCGCTCGGAGCCGTTACCAAGCGAGCCTTGCGCCTCTCCCTTCTCGAATGCGATCCATTTTTCCGGCGGCCCGAGCGCGCGGTTGGGCACGATGCCGACCATCATGATGGTGAATCCCACCATGATGTGATTCTGATGCGGCGGTGCAATGGGATGCGGACCCGACAGCAAAGCCGACACGATGAGCCAGGCTCCCAACACCGGTACCGCCAAGTAAGAACGACTCGAGGGGCGCCAATAGTTGAGTGCGCACAGTATGACGAGGAGCATCCCGCTCAGCACATCGGTGAGCCAAAGGCTCGTCGCCGAAGCAGAGTGATCGAACACGAATGGGCTTGCCAGAAGCCAGAGCCCGAAACCGAGCTCCGTCACCCTAGCCCACACGATGACCAGCTCTCCTGGAGAGGGCGACGGCGGCGGCCTCCTCGGACGGCTGCCCGCAGAAAGCGCTCCAGAGAACCCGAGCGCTTCTCGTCCGCTTCCACACCCGCCAGAGAAAGAGAAGACAGGACCAGACCTCGTCATAGGCGAGGACGACGAGGATGAGCGAGATGACGGCCGTCACCAGGCAGAGAAAACACCAGTTGCCGACCACGGTGCCCTGGAGCACCACGAGAATGGCGCTCACGATTCCCAGGGGGATGACGTCGATGCCGAATATCACCACCATCCACGGACGGTACTGCCATCGGCGGGTCGAGCCCGCCAATCCGAAGATCGCATCTCCCAGATAGGCGAGCGCGCCGAAAGCGGCGTCGGGCACGCGGAACCAGGCGTACATCTGGTGTGAAACGTTCGAAGTCAGAACTTTCTTGGTTTGTTCACCGAAGACGGGATCCCATACGGACTTCACCAGCCCCCATTGAAACATCCCCATATAGAAGGCGATGCCGAACCCGACCATCGCGAGGACGCAGATGGGAATGCGCTGATCCCATGCGGAGGGGTTATAGTCCCACGGGGCAGGAGCGGCGTCTAGATCGATGGGGGGCGTGCTCATGTCGGCCGGCGCGAGGCCGCGGCCTCCTCTCGGAGCGCGTCCGTCCAGGTCAGATTATTCTCCTCGTACCATCTCTTCGGATCCCCCATGAGTCGGGTGACCATTTCCGGCAATGTTCCCCGAAGCGTATGCCGAGGCGTCCAACCAAGCTTCCCCTTCGCGCTGTCGATGGAGATGGGATAGTGCGCATCCGCGAGATCGACCATC
>DASPGQ010000619.1 GCA_035620555.1 Vicinamibacteria bacterium | reverse complement strand
CGCGCAGAGCTCGATCACTCTGACGGTGGACGATCCCTGACAATCGTCCGCATCGGGCTCCTTCGAAGGCATGAGATGTGAGCACGCAGTGCGAATAATCGGTCGGTTCTCCACCGTAATTTGAGCGCCACGTAAATCACGCACTCGCGCCCCGGCGTTTGACGCCTTCCCTCGAGGAGTGATACTTTCACATCGACTATTCTTCGGTTGGGGACTTTGCGAAGCCGTCGAGCGGGTGCCCCGTGGGCGACTGCCTTGCTTGGCGCCGATCACCTGATTTTGTAGCGCGCCACGGAGTTGACATCTAATGGGCACGCAAACGAGTCCGTTGTCGCGTAGCGAGGACTCAATGGTCCGGACGCGACTCGCTCGCCGTCATTTGCCGTTCGCTCTCGGGATCTTCGTCACGGCTCTTATTTCTTCGTGGGTATCCACGGCCGGGGCCGCCGTACTCCACGTGCCCGATGACTTCGCGACGATCCAGGCCGCCCACGATGCGGCGGTCTCGGGTGACACCATCCTGGTAGCACCGGGAACCTACGTGGGGCGGATCACGATCACCAAGGCGATAACGCTCGCGTCTCATTTCCTCATAAATGGAAACGAGAATTTCATCGGCAACACCATCCTGGACGGCGGCAATGGTCCATACGTCATTTCGATTCCCGCAGGTGCGGAAGACGGGTCGACGATTCAGGGACTCACGATCCAGAACGGGACCGACGGTATCGCGCCCTTCGCCAGGTTCAACCTGCTCCACTGTGTCGTTCGCGACACGAGTGACGGGGTGGATTATGAAAGGGGTAGCGGGGGCCTGGTTCGCTTCAGCACGTTCGAGCTCAACAGCGACGACGGGATCGATCTCGATTTCGACGTGGACATCCAGATCCTCGACAACGTCATCCGTGACAATGGTGACGATGGCATCGAGATCCGGCTGCAAAATTACACCGGCCCGACCAAGAGCTACGTCATTGCCGGAAACGATATCTACCGGAACGTGGCGGACGGGATCCAGCTCATTTCCTACGACGTAGAGACCGACAGATTCTTCGAGATCTCCAACAATTTCATCCATGACAACGGTGCCGCTGGCCTGGGCATGATGGATGGAGCTGCCTCGAACGAGGACTTTAGAGCCGCGAGCCTTCCTGAGGTCATTTACGTTTTCAATAACACGTTCGCCAACAACAACCACGGAATCAGCGGTGGTGACAACACCGTCGTGTTGAACAACATTTTCGTCGATCATCCTGCCATCGCGGTAAAGAACGTCGACGCCAACTCGGCGCTGGCTTTCAACTTGTTCTTCGGCAACGGCACGAGCCACTCCGGCTCCAATGTGGACGTCGCGACCAGCGTCTTCGAAGATCCCGCGTTTGGTGCGGGCTTTGAGCTTCTGCCGAACAGCCCGGCGATCGACGCGGGAACCGCCATCTACGCCTGGCAGGGAACGACCGTGCTCGAGCTCCCTTCGAGCGCTTATTCCGGCGAAGCTCCGGATCTCGGAGCGTTCGAGTTCGAGAGTGGTGACGGTTTGCCGCCCGAGCCGCCGATTCTCGCGAGCCCGGCGGATGGAGCCCTGAACGTGGGTGTAATGCCAACTCTTGCCTGGCGGGGAAAGGGTGCGATCTTCACCGTCCAGGTGGCCCTCGATCCCGGCTTCGTCCAACGCATCGTCAATGCTTCGACGTCGGCGAGGAAGTACGAGGTCAGGGTGGGCGCCCTCGAACATGTGACGTCCTACTATTGGCGGGCCAGCGCATCGAACGGCAATGGCACGAGTGATTTTTCCGCCGTGCGATCGTTCACGACCGAGGCGCCGAACGCGCCGCCGACTGCGCCCGTCCTCGTCTCACCGGCGAACGGGGCGGAAAATGTGCGGCTCGACGCGAAGTTCTCCTGGGCGGGGACGGCGGACGAGTTCGAA
The DNA here is from genome assembly GCA_035620555.1 of Vicinamibacteria bacterium. Classification (NCBI taxonomy): domain Bacteria; kingdom Pseudomonadati; phylum Acidobacteriota; class Vicinamibacteria; species Vicinamibacteria bacterium. Next base: position 9,432 of record DASPGQ010000619.1, on the reverse strand, counting down.
GTCGAGTTGTCGACGGATCCTAATTTTCTCTCCGCCGTGTCCTTCTCCCACGGCGCCTCGACCCAAATGCAGTTTCCTCGGGGAACTTTGGCCTACGACAGCGTTTACCATTGGCGCGTTCGAGGCAAGAACCCGCTCGGATTGGGTCACTTCTCTCTGCCCTTTACCGTCACGACCGGAGGGCCGCCGGATACCGTGCCGCCTAATCAACCGAGGAATCTCAGATCACCGGCTCAGACCGAAACGACGATTGATCTGGCCTGGGACGCCGCGACCGACAACGTGGCTGTCATGTTCTACATCATCTACCGTGACGGATCCATGATTGCCAGCGAATCGGACACGACCCACACGGCAGTGGGCTTGACTCCCGGTTCCACTTACGCCTTCCAGGTCTCCGCCCTGGATGCGGGCGGGAACGAATCGCTCTTGAGTCCCGTCCTGAACGTTGCGACTCAGGGGGGGGCGAACTTCGTAGGCGAGCGACGTTCTCGTCGGCGCCAGTAGCAGGGTGATGAAAAACTCGGCCCACCCTGCGCGAGCGGAGCGAGCCTGGCGCAATCGTCCGCATTCGGGCTCCTTCGTGGGAATGAGATGTGAGCACGCCAGTGCGAATAATTGCCGCGCCGTAAGCAGGCCGAGCCGTGGCGGCACGATCGATCGCGGGTCCCGCCGCGGCACTGAGCACTAAGAGAAGACGACGCCGCACCGAGTCGGTTTCGGTCACTGGCTCGTTAGCTCTCGGAGTCTCCGGATCGCATCCCGGAAGGCCAGTCGACCGGAACGGGGGTCGTAAACAATGGCGGGTACGAGGCGTCCACGAATCGTGTCCGGGCTCGAGCGCCCATACGCCATCAACGTCTTGGCAAGGGCCTCCTTCTGGGCATCGATCGCACGGTCTTCCGAGACACCCGTCAGGAGATCGTTGAGCGTCCGACCCGTTGCTTGGGCTCGAAGAAGCGCGTCCACCACCATCGCCTTCAGTACGTTGTGGGCAAAGTTGAAATAGAAAGAGATCGGCGAATAGGTACGATTCGAAGGACGATGCCGCTCGAACTCGTTCAGAAGAACAGGAGCGTACTTCAGAAACAGCTCACGGAAATCGGAGAGCTCTCTCGCGTGAGCCGACAGGGACTCTGGTGCGGTTCCGACGAAGGCCCTTGCATCGGGGGACAATCCGTTCAAAATCCCCTCGACCAGCCGGTCCCGCTGGAGCCCGGCACCTCCCTCGCCCTGCGTACGTGAGAATTCATTCATCAAGGTCGCGAGAGCGAAGCAGAGCCAGGGATAATCCGGAACGTTGTCGTTGCGCATCGCCACGATGTCCCTTCCGTAGGTCGCTTCGAATCCGAAGCGCAGGTGGCTCGCGAGAATGGCGGCGTGAACGATAGCCAGACGAAGGCGATGGGGTTGATCCAGAGCTCTCAAGCGCTCCAGAAGCCTGTCGTACGCTCGATGATCGGGCTCGAAATGGGACGTGGCGATGAGTATGAGCGTCTCGGCGCCATCGACGAATCTCTGGCCGCTACCATTCGGGCCCTGCAGCTCCTGAAGGAGTCGAGTGAGCCGGTCGAGGTTTCCGTTCGGGTTCCCCTCGTCCCATACCCTTAGAGACAGGAGGGCCAGAAGGTAGAGCAGGTAGTAGTCGAGCGCTATCGAAACGACCGTTTCGTCCGCGTGCGGAGCGTCGGGTGAATCGACGAGGAAAGTGACGACGTCGACAGGTATCGTGTTCGGGTTCAGCCGGTCCGCTTTGCCGTCCCAGTCGTGCAGGACGTGAAAGCCGTCCTGGCGGGTGCGCTCGTCCAACTTGTGGACGATTCTCTCGAGGGAAATTTGCCCCGAGCCAGCCTCGAATCGATGGTTCTCGATGTCGCGGCGGAGCCTCTGAAGAGCTTGGGTGCGCCCGGATTTGAAGGTCGCCGCGGCAATCTCCCGGCGAGTCGTCCCCTTCAGGATCTCCTCGATGCGTGCACAGGCGAGCTCAAAGGTGATCTCCGGCCTCGAGCGGTGACGTTTTGGTTTCGTGGGCATGGTTAGTGCTCGGACGTCACCGCCGAACGAGCAAATTCTAATCCTTTTGCCCATCCTGAACGAAGCAGGCGGCGCTGTCGTGATAGAAGGCCGAGATCCCCAGAATGTTCATCGTTTCAGCCGCGCCCGGTTGCCCACGGACCTCACCGAACGAGGTGAAAGGACTCCTGTCGCCTCAGGATCCATTCCATCTTGCCGTCCTCGGTCATCGCCGCGTCTTCCTCGAGCGCGATGCGCACTTCTTGATTGTCCCACTCGGGCACCGGGGTAACGGCATAGAGCTCGATCGAATGCCAGGTGTTCGGAATGAGGCGAACCTCGCCTCGACCGGGAACCCCTTCCTGTCGATCGTAGAGGCCCACGAGCGGGCCCGCGCCGTGACCATGGTCTCCGATCGGGTGGTTGTAGATGCGACCCTGAATGCCCTCGGAATGCATCTGCGCCAGCGCACTGGCGAGGACCTGGTTGCCGGTCAGGCCGGGCTTGATCTGAGTCATGACGATGTCTTGAAGGCGGTTGGCGTTGAGAAGAGCTTTCTTCAGCCCCTCGGGCGCGTCGTCCTCCCCCTCGCGAAGAACGTAGCCCATGTGCTGCGTGTCAGTGGCTAGCCCCGTGGCAAAGATGCCGAAGTCGGTGTGAAGGACGTCCCCCCGTTCGATGACGATTTCGCCCTCGAGAGCCGCGCCTCTTCGCTGCACGCTCACCGATGGCTGGAACCAGGAATCCATGGCTCGATCGTGCACTTGCTGGCGCAGCCACCACAAAACGTCGCTGTTCGTCGTTTTGCCGGGGACGATGACCTCGCTCGAGAACGCGGTGGCGATGAGGTCGTGCACGATCTCCATCATCTTCTTGTAATAAGGGCGCATGGACGGCACCCGGATGGCGAGGTAGTGGAGCGGCAAGAGCTCGGCCGGCACGAACCGGGCGGTCCATTTCGGACCGAGAGCTTGCTCGAGAAGCTCTCTCTCGCCGGACGCGAGCCCGTCCGAGAAGGCGTGGGTGTGGGAGACGTTGATCGCTATAGTCTCCGGCTGTCGTTCCTCGACGATCTGGCGAAGCACCCGCCACTGGGCGTCGAGGTAGAGCTCCCGCGAGTCGTCTTCCGGATCTCGAACCGACTGGTACACCCCGCCCTGGTCTCCGCCTCCGAGTGCGAGGCGCTCGACGCCTCCTTCGGGGCCGCGGTCGTAAAAAACGAAGATCGAGCGCCGTCTGGCGGCAAATCGTGTAGGCGACACGAGAGCGCGGAACACCGGGTCTTCGTTGTACTCGCTCATCTGCACGATCCACATGCCGACGCGGTTCTCCCGCATGAGGCGTGGCAACACGTCCTCGAGCCGCTCCTGGAGCCACGCTTGTCGGATTGCGGCCTGCTCCCGCAACGATGGGAGACCGTTGACGTTCTGAGCGGTAGCGGTCGCTACCAGACCGGCCCAGAGCAGGGCCACGGTGAGCGCTGTCCTCATTTTATGCCCTCCAGGAGGAAGAGATCAGGCGGAAGCCTTGGCGAAGTCGAACGCTCCGCTCGCGCAGGGTGGGTTTGTGTTTTTCGTCACCCCGCTCGTACTTGCGCGAAAGCCCATTTAACAAGCGGCGATTGTGAACGAATCGACCGCGGGGCGTCAAAACCGAGGCTGGATGGTCGAGCGACGGTGAGCTCGAGGACCAGTTCAAGTCCGTCGGTGGCGACCGGAGCGACGCATCTCTCGATGAATGGCACGCCATTTCTGTTTCTCCAGACGTCGGGCCGACTCGTCCTGGCGAATCTGGAGGTAGTGCAGCTCCCGCGTGAGTGCGCGAAAACTCTCGAGCCTCGCTTCCGCCAGACGGCCTTCGGCAATGGCCGCCGCGACGGCGCAACCGGGCTCGTGCCCATGGCCGCAATCACGAAATCGGCATTCCCGTGAGAGCGTGGCGATATCCTCGAAGGCCGCATCGAGGCTGGGCTCTCTGCTCCATAGCTGGAGCTCACGGATTCCCGGGTTGTCGATGAGAAGCGCTCCGCTAGGAAGAGCGAACAGCTCGCGTCGGCTCGTGGTATGGCGACCGCGCTCATCGCGCGCGCGCACCGGGCCCGTCTCTTGGACATTCTGCCCGACGAGCCGGTTGATGATCGTGGACTTCCCCGCACCCGACGAGCCGACCAGAACCGCGGTCTTCCGCGGCTCGAGGTGCATGTGAATGCTATCCAACCCATCTCCCGTCAGGGCGCTCAATGTCAGGACAGGAGCTCCGAGAGTCACGCCTTCGAGATCGTGTCGAGATCGTGCCGTCGGCAGGTCAGCTTTGTTCAGGACCACGACGGGAGAGACGCCCGATTCCCAGATTGCGGCCAAGTAGCGCTCGACGCGTCGTGGATTGAAATCGCCGTCGAGTCCCATGACCAGGAGCACCACATCGAGGTTCGCCGCGACCACCTGCTCTTCGGTCTTCCTCCCCGCTGCCTTGCGCGAGAGCTTGGTTCGGCGCGGGAGGACATGCCGGATGAGACCGGACTCGCGATCCCAGGCGACCCAGTCGCCCACGGCGACGGACGTGCCGTCGTGTAAGAGCCGTCCCGACGCCCTCGCCGAAGCCTCTCCCGAGACCGTTTTCAGCCGGAAGCCACCGGTCGAAACGACGCGCGCGGGCTCGAGCCCGGGTGGAAGCTGTTCGAGAGCTTCGGAAAAGAAAGGACCATAACCGTAGTCTTCTAGAGACACTTCTCGACCTCGCTTGACGATTGAAACGGGTGATTGCCTGAAGAAATCAGCTACGGCTGGTCAACAATCATAGGTCGACAGTCATGGTGCCACGAAAAACCCCGCGAGGCAAACTCGAGGACTAACGCGGCCTCGTCGCCGCGAGCCGCTCCGCGGCTTCGCGCACGGCTTCAGCCACGTCATCGAGCGGTATTTCCCGTTTCTCCCTCGAAGCCCGCTCGACGAGCTCGACCTGTCCTTTTTCGAGGGCCCGGGGCCCGGGAACGATCCGCAACGGGAATCCAACGAGATCGGCGTCCTTGAACTTCACCCCCGGTCTCTCGTCACGATCGTCGAGGACCACGTCGTAGCCCTCGCGGGCGAGCTGCTCGTAGATGGCTTCGGCCTTGGCCATCGGGTCTTTTTCCTTCGGAGAGATGGGTGTGACCACGATGTGAAACGGCGCAACCGCCCACGGCCAGACGATCCCATCGTCGTCGTGATGCGCCTCGATCACTGCGGCTACGAGACGCTCGATGCCGATGCCGTAAGATCCCATGACCACGGGAACTTCCGTCCCCCGTTCGTTCAGCACCTTCAACCCCATGGACTCCGAGTAGCGAAGACCGAGCTTGAAAATGTGACCGAGCTCGATGGTTCTTCTGATCTGTAGCTCCTCGCCGCAGTCTCGACACGGGTCGCCGACGACCACGTTCCGGAGGCTCGTGAAGCGAACCCGCTCGAGATCGCGCGCGACATCGACGTTCTTGACGTGGAAGTCGTCCTGGTTCGCACCGGTCACCATGCCGCGGCGCCCTTCTAGGGCGTCGTCCGCATAGACGGTGAGCCCGGAAACGCCGATGGCGCCCAGGCTTCCCGGATGGGCCCCGAGCGTCTCCTGACATTCTTCGGCCGTTGCCGGGCGAAACCGGGTGGTTCCGGTCGCTTCCGCGATCTTGACTTCGTTGAGCTCGTGATCTCCCCGCAGGAGGAACAGCGTGGGTTCGTCCTCGACGATGTAAAGGAGCGTCTTGATCTGACGTTCCGCCGGAGCCTCTTCGGTGAAACGGGAGAGCTCCTGGATCGTACGGATACCGGGCGTAGCGAACTTCTCGACCGCTTGCACCTCGTCCGGATCGATGACCTTCGAAGCGACCGACACGGCCTTCTCGAGATTCGCTGCGTATTCGCAGCCGCGACAGATGACTGTCCAGTCCTCCCCCGCATCGGAGATGCTCATGAACTCCACGGACTCCTTGCCGCCCATCGCTCCCGAGGAGGCCTGAACCGCGATCGCGTCGAGGCCGCATCGTTCGAAGATCCGGCGGTAGGCGCGGGCGTGGAGATCGAAGGCACGGTCGAGGCCAGCGAAGTCGGCGTCGAAAGAGTACGAATCTTTCATGGTGAACTCTCGACCGCGCAGGACACCCGACTTCGGGCGGGCCTCGTCGCGAAGCTTCGTCTGGATCTGGAACCAGATCTGCGGAAGCTGCCGGTAGCTCCGGATCTCGTCACGGGCGATCGCGGTGAAGACCTCCTCGTGCGTCATTCCGAGGCAGTAGTCTCCCTGTCGCCGATCCTTCAGGCGGAACATTTCCGGGCCGATCTGATCCCACCGTCCGCTCTCCTTCCAGAGCTCGCCCGGATGCAGGACCGGCAGGTGGAACTCCTGCGCGCCGATGCGCTCCATCTCCTCGCGAACGATCCGCTCTACCCGCTTCGCCGCGCGAAAGCCCAGCGGAAGCTTGGAATAGATACCTGCCCCGAGCTGACGGACCAGACCGGCCCGCAGCATCAGCTTGTGGCTCACCGCCTCGGCGTCAGCCGGGTCGTCACGAAGCGTGGGAATGAAGATTTGAGACCATCTCATGATGTAGCCGTTCTCCCTCGATGATATATCATCCGGCCGCCGGCGCTCAGGAGGAGCGGTCTCGCTCACATTTATGGTCGCCTATAGGCGAATCAAGTTGGAACGGCACGAGGGAGAGAAGAAAGCCGATGCCCGCGGCGCGCCAGACGGCACAGACCTATCGGGGAGCAGGCTCCAACATCTATATCGACTGGGACAATGACCTCGTCGTCGTGGCTCGCTGGATCGGCGAAGGCTTCAACAGGTTCATCCAGAAGACGCTCGACTCCATCGAGGCACCCGCTCCAACCGAGAATGCGGCACGATCGCGGTAGCTCTTCGTAGGGGCGGGCGCATCCGATAGCTGAACGCATATTCCACCGAGCCGTTTCGCAGCTGGAACCTTTTCTCGACCGCGAGTCCGCGCATGAGCTTCAAGAGACCCGGCTCGGCGTAGCCTGGGGATGGGCGCGACTCTTCCGCCGAAGGCTCGTAGGTCACGGTGCTCTCGTTCTCGATCCGGTAGACAGCCGGAGAAACCGGCATCTCGTGGCCGGCGGCGACGAGCGCATGCATCTGAGTTCCGGGTCGAAGGTACGGGTTCAGGCTCGACATCAGGTGCGAAAGCTCCTCGGGGAACAGATAGTTCAACACGTCCCACGCCAGGACGAGATCGAAGCGCGACGAGGGATCGTAGGACAAGAGGTTCTGAAAGATTCTCGGGGGACGAGGTCCGCCGCACCTCATCGGGGCGGCGCTTCGAAACAGATCCGCCACCGTGATCTGCGCGCCTCGGCTCGTGAAGAACTCGACGGTCTGAGGATTGGCGGCCCCCAAGTCCAGGACCGAGGCGTTCTCTCGCGGAAGATGGGCCAGCAGCCGGGGTAGAGCGAGTACCCGCTGGGCCAAGGGTCGAGGATCATCTTCGTTGCCCGCGCGTCGACCGAACAGTCCCATGGCTCAAGCCTGTGCCCGAGTGAGAGGGTCGGTGGCGATTGGCTTCAGAGCGGTGCTCACGCTTCGGGTCGACTCCATGTCGATCGAGCCTTTGAAACGGCAGCCGTTCTCCAGCGTCACGCTCTTGGCGGTGATGTTCCCCTCTACGCGCCCGCTCTCGAGGAGAATGACTTTCTCCGCACCCGCGAGATTACCTTTGACGTTACCCGCGACTTGGATGCTCACCGCCTGGATGTCTGCGTCGATGGTGCCTTTCTCGCCGACGGTCACGCTACCGGTCTTGACGGTGATCTTTCCGTCGACCTTTCCCTCGATGACGAGATCTTCTTCTCCATAGACTTCGCCCTTGACGACCACGCTCGGGCCGATGCGCGCCGGCACCGTCGGCTTGCTCGGAGGAAGCGGCGTTCGGACCACCTTCTCGGGTTCGGGTCGCAGGGACGGTTGGGGACCGGGTTTCTTCCACATTTCGATCAACTCCTTTCCTACAACGATATAGGAGTAGATTGCGCCAGACCGTGAGCCCGGTGAAGGGATTTTCCACCCAGGAAGTCGCGTGGAAATCCCCCCGGGTCCCGCCAGGGAATCGAGCATTATGACGGCATTGAGCTCTATGAAGGACCCGACGGGCGCGCCGCCATGAAGAACGCGTGCATCGCCCGGTAGAGGCTGTAGACGTCGAGCTTGGAGCTGACCGAGTAGGGCGTGTGGATGGAGAGCACGGGCACGCCGAGGTCGATGACTTCCATGTTGTCGTCGGCGAGCGCCCTTCCAATCGTTCCTCCACCCCCTCGACCCACCTTGTAGGTCGCCACCTGCCAGGGGACCTGAGCGTCATCGAGAACCTTTCGGATCCAGGCGGTGTATTCGGAGTTGGCGTTGAATCCGCGTCCGTACATCTTGAGGTTGACGCCTTGCCCAAGGCGCGGGGCATTTCCTTCTTCCCAGGCGTCGGGCCACATGGGGTTGACCCCCGGGTTGACGTCGGAGGACAGGACGCGGGTCGCGCGGAGCGCCCGACGCAGCCAGTGCTCGCGGAAGGCTTCGCCCATCTCCTCGTACAGAAGACGTCCCATCAAGTCCACCAGGTAAGTCGAGTCCGCTCCGGTGTTGTTCACGTTTCCCACCTCCTCGTTGTCCACCAGATAAGCGATGGCGGTGAGCTCGGGGTCGGGTGAGTCGAGAATCGCTCGAAGCGCGGCGTAACCCGACAGGCGGTCGTCCTGACCGTAGATCGCCATGAGGCCCTGGTCGAACCCGACGTCGCGCGGCGCCAGCGCGGGCACGAGTGCCAGCTCCGCGGAAACGAGGTCCTCGAGCTCGATCTCGTAAGTCTTGCGAAGGTACTCCACGACCGCCTGCTTCACGCCACCGGTGTCTTTCGCGGGAACGTGTCCCACGATGGGGTCGAGCTCTTCGAGCTCGATCGCCTCGCGCGCCCGCCGCTCTCGAAGCTGCGCATCCACGTGGGGCGAGAGATCGGCGATGAGAAAAGTAGGCTGGTCTTCCTCGTTCCCCACCGAGATCCAGACGGTTCTGCCGCTCTTGAGATCCACCCGTCCCATCAATGCGAGCGGCAAATTCGTCCATTGGTACGTCTTGAGTCCGCCGTGGTAGTTGGTTTGAAAGAGGGCAAAGCCTTCTTTTTCGTATAGCGGTCGCGCTTTGAGCTCCAGCCGCGGCGAATCGATGTGCGCGCCCACGACATGAAAGCCTTCCTTGACCGGCCGCTTGCCGACGACGATCAGTGTCAAAGTGCGGTCCCGGTTGACGTCGTAGAAACGAGCCCCGGGGCGCAAACGGGAGCCGTCTTCAAGCTCGGAGAAGCCCGCTTCCCGAGCCAGGCGAACCGCCTCGCGAACGAAATGAAGCTCGGTCTTGGTCTCCTTCATGAAGGCCTTGTAGGCG
>DASPGQ010000618.1 GCA_035620555.1 Vicinamibacteria bacterium | reverse complement strand
GAGAGCGGTCTTGAAGCGGCGACAGAACTGGCTGCGCTACGTGGACGACGTCCACGTTCGCCACTCGGACCGATCTCTGGCGTGCAACGACCTGCAGGTATATTTCTCCGAAGATCGAGAATCGATCGAACACCTCGAGGCGTACGAGAACGTGGACTTGCGGATGAACGTTTCCGCCTCCGAGGAGCCCGGCGATCTCTCCGGAGGCAGTCGGAGCCGCATCACGTCGGAGCCCGGGCTCAAGCGTTTGTTGACCGACAAGCTCGAGGTCTATTTGCGAGAAGGCGGAGAGCACCTCGAGCGGGTGCGTGCGCTCGAAGGCGCGCGGCTGGTAATGACCCTTCTCGAAGGTGCCCAGGCCGGCTACCACAAAGAGCTCGAGGGATACACTCTGGCGTTCGACTTCGATGAGGAGGGAAGGCTCACCGTGCTTCGAGGAAGAGGAGGCGTGATGCTCGTCCTCACCCCCATGGCCGGCAGCAACGAACAGAAGAAAATCGTCACCGCGCGGCAGCTCGAGACGGATTTCGACCCCATTACCGGCGATATGTTGGAAGCGCGATGCGAGCGCTCGGTGACGTTCGAGCAGGGCGACGCCCGCGCCGAAGCCGAGCAGGGAACTTTTCGGGTTGCCGAATCACTGCTCGTGCTGGAGGAATCCCCGCGACTGTGGGACCAGCGAGCCCGGCTGGAAGCCGATGAGATCCGTATCAACGTCGATTCGGGAGACGTAGAAGGGCTCGGTGCGGTGCGTTCGACGACTCAGGCAGCTTCCGATGGCCGGGTGTTTCCCGGGAACGAGAGCGACGAAGCGGTGTACTTCGTCGCCGATCGAGTCCGGTACGACCGCAATAAGGACCTCGCCATCTATACCGACCATGCCCGCGGTTTCCAGGGGCAGAACCGGATCGAAGCCGACCGGATCGAGATATCGCAGTCGGCGGGCGACCTCGACGCGCGAGGCGGGGTCCGCACCGTTATCTTTCAGAGACTCTCGGGCGAAGCCGACGGTCCACCGAGGCCGACGGTGACGCTTGCCGAGGAGCTCGACTACCGTTCTCGAGCAGATGTCATGCTTTACCGGGGCCACGTCGATATGCGTGCGGAGTCCATGTCGCTGACGGGCGAGGAGCTCGACCTCAAGCTCGCCCCCGGTTCCGGGGAAGTGCGGGAGCTTCATGCGAGGGGACAGGTGGAGATCCAGACGCCCAACGGGAAAGCCGCGGGTGACGCGGCAAGATACTCCCCGAGCGACGACCAAGTGACGGTGACCGGTGAGCGGGCGTGGATGGAAAACGACGGTAAACTCACGGAAGCAAAGCAATTGACATTCTCTTTGACCGATGATACGATTTTCGTTGACGGCCAAGAGCAAAACCGCACTAAAACGACGTACTCATCGAAACCGCGCCCTCATTGATGCAGGTTTTGCGGGGCCGATCGCTCGCGAAGTCCTTTCGCAAGAAGAAAGTGGTCGACGACGTCACGATCGAAGTGCGTGAGGGCGAGGTCGTTGGACTGCTAGGTCCCAACGGTGCGGGAAAGACGACGACATTTCACATGGTCGTGGGTTTGACACGACCGGATTCTGGAAGTGTTTATCTGGATGATCAGGAAATCACAGAGTTCCCGATGTATCTCCGTGCCCGCAGCGGGATCAGCTACTTGCCCCAGGAGCCCTCGATTTTTCGCAAGCTCACCGTCGAGGAGAACGCCTTGGCCATTCTCGAGACCCTGAGCCTCGACGTCTCGGAAAAGCGGAGGCGACTCGCGGAAGTGCTGGAAGAACTTGGGCTTACCGACAAGGCGCGCTCGCGTGGCTATACGCTGTCCGGCGGGGAGCGACGCCGCGCCGAGATAACGCGCGCCCTGGTGACGTCTCCCGCCTTCATGCTGCTCGACGAGCCCTTCGCCGGCATCGATCCCATTGCGGTCGGGGACATCCAGAGGATCGTCCAGCATCTGAAAACCCGGGGAATCGGCATTCTGGTCACCGATCACAACGTCAGAGAAACCCTGAAGATCACCGATCGAGCCTATATAATGAACGATGGGAAGATTCTCTGCTCGGGAACCCCCGAGGAGCTGGCAGAAAACGAAGATGTTCGTCGTGTTTACTTCGGAGAGGATTTCCGGCTCGACTGAGCCGTGATTGGGCAGCCGTGCAGCAAAAGCTAAGCCTTCAGCCGAAGCTTCAGCAAAAGCTCATACTGACCCCGTCTCTCCAGCAGGCGATCAAACTCCTGCCGATGTCGACGCTCGAGCTTGCCGATATGCTCCAGCAGGAAATCACCGAGAATCCGCTCTTGGAGGAGGAAGTCGAACGAGAGAGCGCGGAATCGGTGGAGGGCAGCGAAGAGGCGGCGGCGGCCGAGACCCGCGACGAAAAGGCGGAGTCCGAGAGCAAGAACGAAGACTCGTTGAACGAGATCGATTACGAGTCCTTCTTCAGCGACTATCTCGACGATGGCTACCGGCCGCGGACGAGTTACGAGATCCCCGACCTTCCTCCAATCGAGAACACCCTCTCGAGCACCGCGTCGATCGCGGACCACCTTGCCTGGCAACTGCGCATGACGTTGAGTGACGACAAGGACATCGAGATCGGCGAAGCGATCATCGGTAACGTCGACGAGCATGGGTTCCTCCAGGCGACGACCGATGAGCTCTGTCAGATGGGTGACTACGAGCGTGCCGATGTGGAACGGGTGCTCACGGTCATTCAGGCATTCGATCCCGTGGGCGTCGCCGCGCGCGACTTGAGAGAGTGCCTATTGATCCAGCTTCGCCAGCTCGAGCTCGGAGGAACCCCAGCGGAAGTAATGGTCGCGGAGCACCTCGAGCTCCTCCAGAGTCACCGGTTCAACGACATCGCCAAGGCCATGTCCCTCCCCGTCGAAGAGGTGATCGAGCACTGTGAGATCATTCGCCGCCTCGATCCACAGCCGGGCTCGAAGTTCCATACCGAGCGCAGCCACTATGTGACTCCCGACGTCTATGTGGTCAAAGTGGACGACAAGTACGAGATCGTACTCAACGAGGACCGCTTGCCGCAGCTCCGAATCAGCTCGATCTATCGCCGGATGCTCGAGAACAAATCCGCGGAGAACGAAGCAACCCGCAACTACGTCAAAGAGAAGCTGCGGAGTGCGCTATGGCTGATCAAGTCGGTCGATCAACGCCAGAAGACCATCTATAAAGTAGCCAACAGCATCGTACGGCAGCAGATCGACTTTCTCGACAATGGCGTGGAGCATCTGAGGCCCATGGTGCTGCGGGACGTGGCAAACGACATCGAAATGCACGAGTCTACGGTCTCTCGAGTGGTGAGCAACAAGTACATGCACACGCCTCAGGGCGTCTTCGAGATGAAATACTTCTTTCACAGCGGCATCGCGAGCAGGGACGGAGAGCACGTCTCTTCCGTCACCATCAAGCGGAGAATCCGGAAGATCGTAGAAGAGGAGAATCCGAAGAAGCCCCTGTCGGACTCGAAGATCGTGAAGATTCTCGAAGATGAAGGACTCGTTCTCGCCCGCCGGACCATCGCCAAATATCGTGAAGAGCTGCGTATACCTCCTTCCAATCAGCGAAAGAATCTCTATAGCAGCCCCTTCGCCTCGTGACGCCGGGGCGCGCGTGCTCGATTTTCGAGGGAAGATATGGTGATAAAGATAACCGGCAGGCACGTCGACGTACCCGCCAGGCTGAAATCTCACATCGAATCACGAGTACAGAAGATCGGCCGCTACATCGACGGCATTACCGACGTACACGTCACTTTGTCGACGGAGAAATACCGGCAGATAGCGGAAGTGAACGTCCACTGCCGCGGCAATGTCCACCTCTCCGCCAAGGAGGCTTCGGAGGACATCAAGGCGTCGGTCACCCAGGCGATCGAGAAGCTCGAGGCCCAGGCGAAGAGGCAAACGGAGAAGCGGATTCACAAGAAACGTCGTCGGGCTGCACGTTTCCAGGGAGTGGGCACGTTCAACGTCATCTCCTCGGAGCGGAATGTCTCGCCCGCCGATCGTCGCGTGGTCGAGAGCCGACGGTTCGTGATCAAACCTTTGACGGTGGAAGAAGCGGTGATTGCGATCGACGAGGAGCAGGCGGAGTTCCTCGTGTTCCGCAACGCGACGACCGATAGCACCAACGTGCTCTACCGGCGTCCTGACGGGAACTTCGGGTTGATCGCGCCGGAACGATAAGGGGGATGGCGGACCCGAGGAGCGTTCGATTCGTCTTCATTACCGGGTTGTCCGGATCGGGAAAGACGCTCGCGTTGAAGGCCCTCGAGGACGCCGGTTACTTCTGTGTGGACAATCTTCCCGTCAACCTCATTCTCGCCTTTGCTGAGCTCACCGCCCAGGGTGGGGACAATATCGATCGAGTCGCCATCGTCGCCGACATTCGCGAGAGAGGACTGCTGAAGCATTTTCCCGAGGCGCTCGGCCGGCTTGCCGAACGGGGTTTTCCCACGACGGTGGTGTTCTTCGAGGCCCGCGACGAAGTTCTCGTGCGCCGGTTCAGCGAGAGCCGAAGACCTCATCCGCTCCAGGGGCGGGAGGGATCCTTGATCGAGGCCGTTCAGGTCGAACAGAACGAGCTCGCGCCCATACGCCAGCTCGCCAGCCGGATCTTCGACACGTCCGAGCTCACCGTCCATGAGCTTCGCCGTCAGGTCCTCGACAGCCTCGGCGGGGAACCGGCAGTCCTCGGGCCCGCGATCCACATCGTATCGTTCGGATTCAAGTACGGCGTCCCTCCCGGCGCGGACCTCGTTTTCGACGTACGTTTCCTGCCCAACCCGTTCTTCGAGAGCGCGCTTCGGGACAAGGACGGAAACGACCCCGAGGTCGAGCGGTATCTGATGGAGCGGCCCGCCACCGCCGAGCTCCTCGAGCGGCTGGTCGGGTTTCTTTCCTATCTACTTCCCCACTACGCGGCAGAAGGAAGGGCCAATCTCACGATTGCCGTGGGCTGTACCGGGGGGAAGCACCGTTCGGTCGTCATCGGCAATCACCTGGGGCAGCGCCTGCGAGGCGCTCGCCATGGAGTGCGGGTCTCGCACCGCGACTGCGAGAACGAGTGAGTCAGCCATGAGATTCGGATCATGATAGGAATCGTGGTAGTGACCCACGGCCAACTCGCCCGGGAGCTGGTCGCGGCGGCGGAGATCATCGTCGGCGATCTTCCGAACGTCACCGCCGTTTCGATCGGGTGGCACGAGAGCCCCGAAGACGCCCAGAAAGAAATCGAGGACGCGGTCGGACGCGTGGAATCCGGCAAGGGAGTGGTCGTGCTGACCGACATGTTCGGCGGCACCCCCTCGAATCTCAGCCTTACTCTTCTGGAGAAGGGAAGGCTCGAGGTGGTGACCGGGGTCAACCTACCGATGCTCATACGTCTCGCCAGCCTTCGGGAAGAGGAGGAGGGCGACGACCTGCATGCCGTGGCCGCCGAGGCGGCGCGCGACGGGAAAGACAGCATCTATCTGGCGAGCGACCTTCTTGCCAGTCAGGATCGCGAGCGTCGCGAGAACCGCGATGCTTGAGAAGAGAGTCCAGATCGTGAATATTCTGGGCCTGCATGCGCGCGCCGCCGCCCGTTTCGTGAGGGCGGCGGCACAGTTTCGCTCCGACGTCACGGTGACGAAGGACGGGACGACGACCGATGGTAAGAGCATCCTGGGTGTTCTGTTCTTGGCGGCCGCCGCGGGGA
>DASPGQ010000617.1 GCA_035620555.1 Vicinamibacteria bacterium | reverse complement strand
GAACCGTTCGCCCTCGTTTTCGCGGCGCTCGGGATCACGTCACGCGAGACCCACACGTTCCTCGAGCGCTTCCAGGCGAGCGGCGCGATGGAACGGAGCGTCCTGTACCTGAACGAGACGCGTGACCCCACGATCGAGCGGCTGCTGGCGCCGCGCGTCGCGCTGACGCAGGCCGAGTTTCTCGCCTTCGAGGCGGGCTACCACGTGCTGGTGGTGCTCGCGGACATGACCCATTACTGCGAAGCGCTTCGGGAAATCGCGACTGCGCGCAAGGAGATCCCCGGCAGGCGCGGTTACCCCGGCTACATGTACACCGACCTCGCCAGCCTCTTCGAGCGGGCAGGAATCCTCGCCGGCCGCGAGGGGTCCCTGACGCAGCTTCCGATTCTCACGATGCCCGACGACGACATGACTCATCCGATCCCGGATCTCACCGGATACATCACCGAGGGTCAGATCGTGCTCAGCCGGGATCTGTTTCGACAAAACGTATTTCCTCCGATCGACGTGCTCCCATCGCTCTCCCGTTTGATGAACGCTGGAATCGGAAAGGAGAGTACCGTGCCCGAGCACCGGGCGTGGGCGGATCAGCTCTACGCGATATACAGTCAAGGCCGCGAGGCGCAGCTCATGTCGGCGATCGTGGGCGAGGCGGGCCTGAGCCCATCAGACCGCCGGGCGCTCCAGTTCACGTCGAGGTTCGAATCCGAGCTCATCGCGCAGGGCGAGGTGCGCCGGAGTATCGAAGAGACGATCGAGATCGGCTGGCGCCTTCTCCAAGGCTTGCCGAGGGAAGATCTCCTCCGACTTCGTAAGGAAGATTGGAAAAGAAGGGAGTCTGCACCTTGAGAACCCTGGAGAGGATCTCCCCGACGCGGATGAACCTGCTTCGCGCGATGAAGAGGCTCGACCGTACGCGGAAGGGCATCGTGCTGCTTCGAAGAAAGAGGGAAGCGCTCGTCTCCGAGTTTTTTCGCCGCGCCAGGCCGGCGGCGGAAGCACGCCGGCTCATCGGGGAGCAGGCCCGCCGGTCCTATCCCGCGCTCCTGAGAACCCTGGCTCTCCACGCGGAATCGGGAGCGCGAGCTCTCGGCTGGCCGAGCCGGGAAGTCGTCGTGAGCCTTCGCCCCTCTCAGGTTTGGGGTATTCCGGTTTCCGAGATCGTCGAGCTCCCGCCGATTGGCAGGAGTCTCGATGACCGAGGCACGGCACCCGGCTCGACCGGACTCGCTGCAGCGGAAGCGGCGGCGGAGTTCGAGAAGCTGGTGTCGCTCATCCTTAGCTCCGCGCCAGAGGAAATGGTTCTTCGCCGGCTGGGGGACGAGCTGGCCCGGACCTCGCGTCAGGTGAATATGCTCGAGCAACGTCTCGCACCGGCGATGCGGGAGCAGGTGGCCACGATCCGAAGGGTCCTCGACGAGCGCGAACGCGACGAGCACCTGCGCTCGACGTTTCTCTCCGAACGCATGGGAAGAGCGACGCCGCGCCGGGGTCGGGAATGGAAGTAGGCTTCCGTCGGGCCCACCGCGGTCCGGGCCATCCGAAGAGTCTTCGGCGGATCCGTCACCTGCTCTTAATTAATAGTACGGGGTAACGACTTTGTCGTTTCGCTTCGTGAGACTCGGGAACCCAGCGGATCAACGACACCCGGTAACGCATCGGGCTTCTGGCTGGGGGACGAGGTCTCGGCGGCAGGCAGGCACTCGAACTCCTCCCGTACCAGCAGCCGCCCGTCAGCCGCGCGAGCTTCCACCCACCAATTGCCCGCGGATCCCGGGGGCAGGGTGAACCGGCTGAACGTGCGCCAATGCGCGCTCCCCACTGTTAGCTCCGCCCGCATGACCACGCGACCCTCGTAAAACCAGAGGTGGCGGATGATCTGCCCGTTCGACCCGCCTATCACCTGTGTCCAGAAAAAAGCGTCGGTCCCTTCGCGAAAGCGGTTCGTTCGGCCAACGAGATCGCGTCCGGTGATACCCGTTCCAACTCCGTGATCGGCCACTATCAGTCCTGGCTCGCTCGTCGTCGGGCTCGACGGCTCTGGGGTCGAAGTTTTGGACGCCGGGCGTCCACGAACCGACGGGGTCGGTGTCGTTTTCGCGATCTCGATTTCGGTGTTCGTCGCGGGCTGGTTTTCCACGTCTCCCGATCGCGACAACCACACCACGGCCGAGGTCAAGCCGATGGCCAGTGCCACTCCTGCGGCTAGGGCCGCGCGCCGTTTCGATTGCAGAGCGACTCCCCCGTTCAAAAGGCGAGACATCTCGTCGATCGTCTGCCGGGCGCTTTCCGGCGTTCCGCGTCCGAGCCGACGCGCCTCGATATGGTAAGCCTCCAGAATGGGCTGAGGGTCGATCCCGAGAAACTCGGAGTAGGCTCGAATGTACCCCTTGTCGAACGCGCTTCCCGGAAGGGTTTCGAGGTCGCTGGCCTCCAGTGCCTGAAGGTAGCGACGGGAAATGCGGGTCGTCCGGGCGATGGCGTCGAGGGTATCCCCGGACGCCTCTCGGGCATCCCTCAGCTGCGTTCCGAAGCTCTTCTCGTT
>DASPGQ010000616.1 GCA_035620555.1 Vicinamibacteria bacterium | reverse complement strand
GGTTCTCCTCGCCGTCGTTTTCACACTGGCAGCCCTGGACGTTCATGCGCAACGCGGCTCGATTCGGGGCAAGCTCATCGACGAGCAAGGAAACCCGATCCAAGGGGCCACCTGCACGATCGAGCTGTCGGGCGGGGGAGGAAGGACGACTAGCGTCGACACCAAGGAAGACGGTCAGTTCGTCAAGGGTGGCATCCTTTCCGGGACGTACACCATCACCTGTGAAAAAGAAGGCTATCGCCGGCTCGCCCTGTCCACCAACGTGTCGGGCTTCGACCAGGCCAACCTGGGCGAGAGAGTGCTCTACCAGTTGGCCCCGGGAGAGCTGTCGGAGGCCGAGCACGCTCGCGCCACGGAGCTTCTGGAGAAGTTCAACCTGTCGTCGGAGGCGGGAAACGACCAGGCCACCCTCGACAGCCTCATGCAGTTGAAAGAGATGATGCCCGAGTCGGCCGAGGTCCATTTCAATATCGCGAGCACCTACGAGAAGATGGACGACCAAGACAAGGCGCTCGAGTACTACACGAAGACCACGGAGCTCAAGCCCGACTTCTACGAGGCCTGGCTCGCAGTGGGCGACATCTACGGGAAACGCAACCAGTGGGCCGAGGCGCAGAGCGCGATGAAGAAGGCCATCGATCTGCAGGCCACCGACGCCGTGGCGATCTTCAACTATGCTGTTTACGCGCAGAACGCGGGCGACACCGCTGCGGCCAAGGCCGGCTACGAGAAGGTCCTGGAGCTCGATCCCAAACGGGCCCTGGCTCACTACCAGCTGGGGCTCATAGCCGTCAACGAGACCGACAACGAGACGGCGATCGCGCACTTCGAGAAGTTCCTCGAGCTCGAGCCGAGTCACCCCCAGGCCGATGCCGCCAAGGGCGTGATCGCGGCGCTCAAACAGGCGGGTTCGCAGTAACGGTCAGTTACGAAACGCTTCGACGGGCTCGAGGTGTGCGGCGCGCATCGCGGGATAGGTGCCGGATACCAGTCCGATGACGCCGCCAATGAGCGGGGCCACCAAGGGGGCTGCCGGATCGAGGACCGGGGTCCAGACCTGATGGGCGGAGACGGCCACCACGATCAGGACCCCGACGCTTGCGCCGAGAACGCCCCCGATGACACCCATCGAGGCGCTCTCGAAGAGAAACTGGGCAGCGATGTGCCCCCGGGTTGCCCCGATAGCCCGGCGTAGCCCGATCTCTCCGGTACGCTCGATCACCGACACCAGAGTGATGTTGGCGATGCCGATTGCGCCGACGACCAGCGAGAGGCCGCCGAGAAGCAGGAACATCACGTTCAGGTCGCTCTGCACCGCATCGCGCACGCGGGTGGGCTCGGGAGGGTATTCGACTCGCAAGACTGTCGGGTCGTCGGGGCGTATCGCCAAGGGTGACTGCTCGGCAATGAGCGACGCGGCACCAATTCGCGTTTCGACGACCACCAGGCCCGGGCCCTCGAGACGGAAATCCTTCCGGGCGGTTCCCTCGGGAATGATGACCGAGCCCAGCAGATCGGGTTGGCGCGCGACGTCGCGCAGGATCCCGATGACCAGGTAGAGGTGGTCACCGATCGAGATAGCAGGAAGCTGGTCGAGATCGACGATTCCCAACCGAAGCGCGGCGGTGGGGCCGAGCACGGCGACGCGGTCGGCGCGATTCGAGTGACCCAGGTCGGGGACGCGTCCTCGCTCCAGCTCGGCCCGGACGGCGTCGAACAACCCCGGGGAAGCGGCCTGAACCAGCAAGTTGAATGCAGTCTGGCTTCTCGGGTCTCTCACCGGCGACGAGCTGACCAGCTCGTCGCCGACGTCCACGTCACTGAGCGTTCCTGCGGCAACCACCCCGTTCAAACGGAGAAGACGTGACGAGGCATCCCAGGGAATGGCCCGGGGATCGACCCCCGCCGGGTCTGGTTTCGCCGAAACGAAGATCTCCGTCGCCGCGAGCTCGTCGAACTGGCTGATGATGCGATTGTTGGCGGTTCGCGTCAGACCGAGCGTCGCCACCAGCGCAGTGATTCCGATGACGATCCCTAACATCGTCAGCATGGTGCGCCCGGGTCGGGCGAACATCCCCGCCACCGCTTCGTCGAGGAGATCGCGAATGGTGATGCCCGAGCGAGCCACTTCGCTTCCGTTGACGGCCCCGGAGGGGGAGCTCGCGGGTTTCCCCGTCGTCCCGTTCGACAGCTCGGTCAACGAACCGTCGATGATGTGCACTCGCCGCGAAGCCCGGCGGGCGACGTGATCGTCGTGCGTCACGATGACGAGCGTAAGCCCTTGCTTGTTGAGCTCGGCGAACAGGTCGAGGAGGTCGGCAGATGATTTCGAGTCCAGATTCCCCGTCGGTTCGTCACAAAGGAGCAACTGGGGAGAGCCGACCAGGGCACGGGCTATCGCGACCCGTTGCCGCTCACCGCCGGACAGCTTTGTTGGTAGAAAATCCGCCCGATGGCTCAGGCCGACCCGCCCGATGGCCTCGAGGGCACGGTCCCGACGTCCGCGATGGGACCCCTTCCGGTACACCTCCGACATCCCCACGTTCTCGAGGACGGTTCGATAAGGCATCAAATGAAACGATTGAAAGACGAAACCGATGCGTCGACTCCGCAGACCGGCGCGTTGCTTGTCGGTGAGCTCGGACGTGTCGATACCGTCGAACCGATAGCTTCCCCGAGACGGGCGATCGAGGCAGCCAATGATGTTGAGGAGGGTCGATTTGCCCGCGCCGGAAGGCCCGGTGATCGCCAGCCATTCACCCGACTCCACGCGAAGATCCACATCGACGAGCGCGTGGACCGCTGGCTCGCTGCCGAACTGCCGGCCCAC
>DASPGQ010000615.1 GCA_035620555.1 Vicinamibacteria bacterium | reverse complement strand
TCGCGCTTCCAGCCGAGGTTGCGGCTCGCCATCCTGAGAACGTACCAGATGGAGGCCGCGCGCCATCCGGAGCTGGACACCGGCTCGATCGAAGAGACCTCTGAAGATCTCACCCAGGCGGTATTCGTCAAGCTCCTGGAGTCTCGGCGGCGCGCGCTGTCGCGATTTCGAGGCAATACCGAGCACTCGATTTACACCTATTTGGCAGCGATTGGTGTGAACCTGGTGAGGGATCACTTCCGGAAACTGAGGACCCTCAAGACCCCGAAAGCATCGGTTTCGCTCTCCAATCTGGTCGCGACGGAGGACAGAGGCGAGAGGCTCTCCTATGAGCAAGCGCTCGTCCGCGACGGCGAAGGTCCCGAGCGCCTGGTTGCCGCCCGGGAGTTTCGAAGGAGCATAGAAGGCGCCATCGAAGAGACGTCGAGACAATCCGGGACCAGCGCTCGAGATCGACTCGTGTTCCGCCTCTTCTTTCTCGAGGGACTCACCATCTCGGAGATCGCAGGTATCCGGACGGTCCGCCTTTCGGCAAGTGGGGTCGAAAAATGCGTTCGGCGCATCCGGGAAGTGTTGAAACATCACCTTTCGGAGGGAGGGGAAGCGGGTGAAAACTCGTCATAAAGAAATGAGGGCGAGGATCGGCGATCGCGAGGGCCCGACATGTCCCGCGGGGCCGCCGCTTCGAGGGCATCTCGCTCGATGCGAGGCTGTCTTTCGCCCCACCAAGACGGGAGAACGCACGTGATGCCTAAGGCAGGGTCCGCGGCGCATCTGAGTGCCGGAGACCTCTGTGAGCTCATCGAGGGCCGCCTTTCCGGTGGACGCCTCGCGGAAGTCGAGTTGCATCTGGACCTCTGCGCCGAATGCGTCGAGGCGCTCGCCGATGTCGTCAGGATGGAGCGACCGGCTTCGCCCGAGGAGGAATCGGTGCTGGCCCGAGTGCCGCCGCTGAGCCCCGCCGAGCGGGTCGAGAAGCTCAAGCCCCTGCTGGAGCCGTCGGTCGGAGTGTCCACTGGGATCTCCTTCGACTGGAAGTCCGTCCTCGCCGCCGCGGCGGTGGCGCTCGTGTTGATCACCGGGGGGAGGTATGTCTATCTGAGCCACTGGCTTCCCTCCGAGAGCCGGCGCATCGCCGCCGAGACCCTCGACCGTCTCGTGGAGCTCCGCCAGGCCACCGGCCGAATCCCTCTTCGGTACATTCGTGAGTTCGAGCGTGCCTCGGTGACCCGCAGCGGTTTCGACGCGTCGGACCCCGCCGAGACGGCTCTTCTCGCAAACCTTCGTCGGGCGGTCGAGCGCTCCGCCGAGCCCTCGGCGGTCCAGACGCTCGCCCTTCTCCTTCTCGATGATGGTGAGCTCGACGAATCCGAGAAGCTCCTCGACGAGCTTCTCGAGTCCGACCCCCAATCCGCCGTGGCACTCAACGCCCTGGCCGTCCTTCATTACCAGCGGGCTCAGCTTCAGCCCGAGGAGGCTTACCCGCTCCAGCAGCGCGGACTGGCCCTGCTGCGACGCGCACAAGCTTCTGCTCCAGACGATCTGCTCGTCCTCTATAACTTCGGACTCTTCTATGAGGCGCTCGACATGCCCCAGGCCGCCGCGCAGGCCTGGGCTCGCTACGTCGAGCGCGACTCTGGCTCGCAGTGGGCCGAGGAGGCCGCCTACCACTTCGCGCAGCTACAGACCCGTTAGACCGATCACGAGGTCGTTGACGTTCGTGCCCGTGGGACCGGTTCGGACGATATCTCCCAGAGCAACGAACAGAGGGTAAGCGTCGTTGTTCGAAATCGCTCGGGCGGGGTCGAGGCCGAGCTCTCTCGCCCGGTTCCAGCTGGCTCCGTCCACGAAGGCCCCGGCGGCATCGGTAGGGCCGTCCGTCCCGTCGGTACCCGCCGAGAGCAGCCACGCGCGGTCGACACCCGATAAATGGCGGGAGGCAACGAGTGCGAACTCCTGATTGCGTCCTCCGCGCCCCGTGCCCAAGACCTTGAGGGTGAGCTCGCCTCCGGCGAGAAGCGCCGAGCGGCGACCGGTTCGGGCCAAAGCGGCGAGACGCTCGGCAAACTCTCGCGCGCAAGGATGTACGTCCCCTTGCACGTCGCGGGCGAACACCTCGACCTCGAATCCAAGCCGCTTCGCCTTCTCGCCGGCCGCAAGCAGCGAGCTCCGGTTCGAAGCAAGTACGATATGCCTCTGGAGCTCGAGCACCGGCGTGCCGGGCTTCGGCGTCTCGGGAATCCGTCCGAGGGCGCCCTCGCGAAGCCGGCGCCCCACGGGAACGGGGATACGCCCTTCGAGCTCGTAGCGCTTCAGAATCGCGAGGCAGTCCGAGAACGTGGTCGGGTCTCCGACGAGCGGTCCCGAGCCAATCGAGGAGAGGTCGTCTCCAATGACGTCCGATACGACGAAGGCGAGTACGCGAGCCGGAGCCATCTGCTCGAGAAGCCGTCCGCCCTTGACCGACGACAGATGCTTGCGAACCGCGTTGATTTCCTGAATCGTGGCACCGCTTCGCAGGAGCTGATCGGTCGTCGCCACCTTGTCCTCCAGAGTCAGCCCGGGAGCGGGAGCCACGAGGAGCGCCGAGGCACCTCCGGTCAAAGCGAAGAAGATGCGGTCCGAAGCCTTGGTGTCGACGAGATCGTTCACCAATCGCTCGGTGGCCTTCACCCCCGCCTCATCGGGTAGAGGATGGCCGGCTTCTTCAACGAGGACTCGCGTCAACGGCTCGCCGTGGCCGTACTTGACGATGATCCTTCCGGAACAACCGTGGGACAGGAGCTCGTCCTCGAGCGCCCCCGCGAGCGCGCCCGTGGCCTTTCCCGCACCGAGGATGAGAATCCGGCCGCCTGCCCCGGGAAAAGGAAACACCGGCTCCGTGCCGTATCGCCACCCGATGCCGGGCTCTTCCGTGAATCTTGCCCCCAGGAGCTTTCTCGGGTCGGCGGCGGCGAGCCCCGCCTGGAAGATCGACAGCGCTTGCTCACGAGCGTCTTCCTTTATCGAACGTTTCACTTATTTCACAGCCCGATGCGTGAGCCGGCGGAAACGAGCCACCGGCCCCGGCCTTCGAGCGGCGTCAGGGCGTAGGCGAAATCGACGCGAACTCCCGGGCGTGCAGCCGAGGCCCTCGAGAAGCCGAGCAGGAGGCTGACTCCGATGTCCGAGCTCAAGTCGTGAATGGCAATCGGCCGGTCCTCGGGCCAGGCGTAGCCGGACTCCGCAAAAGCGGCAACACCGAGGGAGACCAGCCGAGCGATGTCGTCCGCCAGGAACCACCGGGCCTCGGCCGCGAGATGGAGCGACCGGTTCCCGTTGAACTGCCGGACGGGGTACCCTTTGAGCCCACTTTCGGCTCCGAGCCGAAGCTGAACCTCCGGGTCGAGTCGGGTTCCGTAAAGAAAGTCGCCCTTCATCAGCATCACGACTCTCGGGGACCACTTCCGCACGAGGTCGAACCGAGCCCGAGCGATGCTGTTCTCGATGGCCCCGTTTCGGTGTCGTCCTCTCCAGGACAAGAGGCCGGTCAGGAAACCCTCCTGGCCCAGAGAAACGCCGGCCTTCTCCGATAAGTAGAAGAAATAGGGCGTTCCCGGCTCCCCCCCGAGGAGCTCGGTCGACACGCCGAAAAAAGCGCCCGCCTCGTTTCCCAGATTGAAGTCCTCGGCTTTCTCGAATCGGTTCACATGCGTCATCTTGAGGAAGGCATGCCGTACCGTCGTGACTCCGAGCTGGAGAACACCAAATTGCCGTCGGTCCGCATCGACGTCATCCGTCGAGCGCTGATAGCCGAAGTGGAAACGCACGGCGCGGTCGGGGCTTCGATAAATGGACCGGGCGGCGGCGAGCTCGCCGAAGCCCCGTTGATGCCTCAGCTCCTGGACTCGCTCGCCCTCGTCGTAGAGAGGATCCAGCCGGTCGAAATCCTCGACACCGAAGCGAAAGGACCATAGCGTGTCGAGTGCGAAGAAGGGCCTTTCGGCAAAGACCGACAGTTCGTGACCATCGGAGGCGTCGGAGACGAGCGTCGAGAGCCGAAAACGAGATCCGCCGAGCCGCGGATCGCCATAGAACACGAGCGTCTGTTCACGATCGAGATCGGCCGCGCGAAGCACCTGCAGGTGTTTTCCATATCCGAGAAAGTTCTTCTCCGACGCCCCGAGCGCCCAGATCCACTCGTTTCCGACCTTGGCGAGACGTACCTCGGGCACCGTGGTCCAGCTGTCGGATGCCACCACGCGAATCCTGACGCGCCCCGCAAACGCGGTTTCCAGTATGTCCACCTCGACGTCCCTCAGGAACGGGAGACTCCTCAGGTTTCGCTCGGTTTGAGCCACGGCCTCCTCGTCGAGAGGGTCTCCGGAGCGGAAGAGGAGCTCGCGTTCGATGACCCGCTTTCGCGTCCGTAGATGGAGCCGGTTCGCGAGCGCATAGGGCCAGAACTCGGCCTCACCCTGTTCGTCCTCGAAGACATCGCGGACCACGATCTCGACGCTCTGGATGATGGGCGCGGGCTCAGGGCTGATAAGCCCTGCCGGCCAGACCAACGCGAGTGGCAGCATCCTCGGAGAATCTATGGTCTCGCGCCACCATCGGCAAGTACGCGGGGTCCGGGTTTGCTATACTTTTTCAGAAACTAACAAGGGGCGAAATTCTATGGCAGACAAGGAGTGGTACGTCGTGGTCGGCGGACAGAGCGTCGGGCCCATGGCCCGTGACGAGCTGGCCGCGAAGTTCCAGTCCGGTGAGTACCACACCGCGACGCTCGTCTTCAAGCAAGGGATGACGGGATGGACGGCGGCGGGCCAGGTTCCGGAGCTTTCTGGTTTGCTCTCCGGGGGAGCGCCGGTTCCGGCCGTGGCTTCGGTGGGAAGACGAGCTCACGAGGTCGACTACGAGATCATCGGCGACGAGATGCAGTTCGTCGAGGTGGAGCTCGATCCGGGCGAGGGGGCGGTAGCCGAAGCCGGCTCCATGATGTACATGACGGCGGGCATCCAGATGAACACCATCTTCGGGGACGGAAGCTCGAGCTCCGGAGGTGGGCTCATGGACAAGCTCCTCGGCGCGGGAAAACGCGTCCTGACGGGGGAGAGTCTGTTCATGACCGAGTTCGTAAACCAGGGCGCGGGAAAACAGCGCGTGGCCTTCGCCGCCCCCTATCCGGGGAAGATCATGCCCGCCGAGCTCGGTAAGATGGGAGGGAGGCTGATCTGTCAGAAGGATGCCTTCCTCTGCGCGGCCAAGGGGGTTGCCATCGGAATCGCCTTCCAGAGGAAGATCGGCGTCGGGTTGTTCGGCGGCGAAGGGTTCATCATGCAGAGCCTCGAAGGGGATGGACTCGCCTTCCTTCACGCCGGAGGCACGACCGTCGAAAGAGAGCTGAAAGCGGGGGAGAACTTCCGCGTCGATACCGGCTGTCTCGTCGCGCTGCAGCCGAGCGTCACCTACGATATCCAGTTCGTGGGCGGGATCAAGTCGGCGATCTTCGGCGGGGAGGGTTTCTTCTTCGCCAGTCTGACCGGTCCGGGGAAGGTATGGTTGCAGTCGCTGCCTTTCAGCCGATTGGCAGGGCGGATTCACGAGGCCGCGCCCCAGACCGGCCGCGGCGGCAAGGGCGAGGGGTCGATCCTCGGCGCTCTCGGCGGCATCGGGGGGATGCTGGAACGCTGACCTTCTGGC
>DASPGQ010000614.1 GCA_035620555.1 Vicinamibacteria bacterium | reverse complement strand
CGGCGAGCTGATTTGCTCGCGCTGCTGCGGCACGAAACGACGCGTCGAGATCAATTGCCCTCCGGATTGTCCCTATCTGCACGGCTCCCACGACTCCAAATGGATCTCGGAGACCCGGCGCAAGGAGGACGCCCGGTTTCTGGCGCACTTCCTCGCTCTCGAGACGCCCCAGGCCGAGTTTCTCTTCTTTCTGCACCACGTGGTCCTTCGTTCGGTCTCGCCGGGACCGGGGGCATCGCGAGGGATTGCGGGTCTCGACGACTCGTCTCTCCGCGATGTCGTGGAGACCGTCAAGAAGACTATCGAGACCCAGACGAAAGGAATCGTTTACCACCATTCGGTGAGCTCGCCACATTTGCAAGCCCACGCCGATTGGCTGCTGCATCTCATCGCTTCGCGAAACGAGATCCCAGGGGCGCCGCCGGTGGGTGACGAAGACGTCCTCGCCATACTCGGGGCGATGCTGCACGCGCTCGCCCATCACGTCTCCCATGGAAGCAGGGGCGAGCGCTACTTCGACGTCGTGGAACGATTGCTGGGGAAGAGCCTGGCCAAGGCGCCCGCTCCGGAGCTTCCGAACGGACTCGGAGAGCCGCCGGGCGATCTCATCATCACGCCCTGACCGATCGGGTGGGTTATACTGGTTGTTACTCTACTTGAGAAACCCCCTGCGAACGAGGCGTCTTGGTCGAGATTAGCCACCGGGAACGGGTCGTCCGGGTCAAGATCGTCTACTACGGTCCGGCGGCCGGCGGGAAGACGACGAACCTCGTCGTTCTACATCGCCGGGCCGATCCGGCCCGACGAAGCGAGATGGTCTCGGTGACGTCGACGCAGGACCGGACAATCCTTCTGGACCTCCTTCCGGTGAAGACGCCGTCGTTTCGCGGCTACGATCTCCGCTTTCAGGTGATTGCGGTGCCGGGTCAACGGATGTATGCCGCGAGCAGAAAGCTCCTGCTGAACGGCGCGGACGCGATTGTCTTCGTAGCCAATTCGGCGACCGACCGGTGGGAGGACACGCTTCAGAGCCTGCGGGAGATGAACCAGTACCTGCTCGATCACGGCCTCGACCCCGCAACCATTCCGATGACGTTTCAGTACAACAAGCAGGACCTTCCCGACGTCACGCCGCTCGAAGCGATGGAGAGGACGCTGAACGCACGAAAGACCAGAAGCTTCCCCGCAGTGGCGATTCGTGAGAGCGGTGTGCTCGAGACCTTTGCCGCCGCGCTCCGATCGACGATGGACGACATCTCCGAGCGATTCAAGCTCGGAGCCGGTGTAAGGAACGGGCGCTCGATCGACGACTGGCTCGCGGACTCGATGAGAATGATGTTTGCCTGGACGCCGTCTTCGGAAAGCGACACCTTTCCGGTCTTCGTCGAGCGGATGGGAACGTCACCTTCGGCGGGGGCGGGGCTCGGTTTCAACCGAGGGTCGCAGCAACCGAATCGCGTCGCGGTCAAAGTCCCGGTGGCGCGACTGGTCGAGGGGGGTACGCCTTCGGCGGCAACATCGGCGAGCAACCCTCTAGCCGCCGAGGCGCTGGTCGACAGCTATGCGCAGGCGGCGGTCGAGCTAACGAGCGCGCTCGAAGAAATGCGCGATCAGCGGGATTCGGCGCAACGGCTCCTCCTCGATATCGGTCAGCCGTTCGAGGCCGCGCAGTCCCTCGCCGGGGGGGCGTCGCCCGACGACGTGTTGAAAAGCCTTCTGATGCGAATTGCCGAGGGGTTTTCGGCGACCAGCCATTCTCTTTCGCTCGCGCGAGGGACGAAGCTCGTCCCCGCGATTCTTCATGGCCTTCGACGCGAGCCGCTCTTCTCCATCCTGGACTCGGCGGGTCGGCCTCTGGCCGAGAGTCTGCTCGAGAGCAAGGGGCCCATCGTTCACGCCCAGGGAGATGGCGGGCCGCTCGAGCAGGTCTTGTACCGCAGCGAGGGAAGCGTCGCTTCGGTCATCGTCATTCCCATCCGTAATCCCGTACAGACTCTAGGTTTCGCCTGCTTCTACCTGTCGCCCTCCTCGGCACCTCTTCCCGCCGGCAGCTCGTCCCATTTGGAACGGATCGGATCCGGCCTCGCCTTGGTGCTGGAGCTCGTCGCCAGCCGCATCGCCCGCGGTCGCGTCGAGCGGCTCGAGGAATCGGCCCTGGTCGGGAAAGTCTCCGAGCTGGCGCTCTTTTCCATCGGGCCGGCTCTCCATCGGCTCTCGACGACTCTCGAAAAGCTGAGCTCGTCGCCCTTGCCCGAATCCGCTGCCTCGGTCGTGCGGGAGCTGCGCACGGACGTCTCCGGAGCGCAGCAATATCGCGAGGCCGCGCTGGCATTCAAGGGAGGACAGCCTTCGAAGAGCGAGCTCATCCCGCTCGGGCCCGTGTTCGAAAGCGTGCGGGCCTGCACCGAGGGAAGCCTCTCGCGAAACGACGTGACCCTCGAGACAGTGGAGCCTCCATCTTCCGCAAGAGTCAGGGCGGACGCTTTTCTGCTCCGCTCCGTCCTCACCGCACTCGTCGAGAGGTCGGAGCAGGAGCTCGAGGGCTACGGAGGAGGGCGCATTCGGCTCTCCGCTCGATTCGAGGGAGACCAAGCCTACATCCTCGTCGCCGACAACGCCGCCTCGGTAAGGAGCCTGCGCGAACCAGGCCAGATCGCTCGTACCCTCGAGCATTTAGGCATCGCCTGGCCGCTGTCCTTCGTCGACAGCGTGGTTCAGCGCTTCCATGGCGAATGGAGCGTCGGATCGTCCGAGCGAGGCAACGAGGTGACGGTCATCCTTCCCGCGCAATAGCTTCGCTTCCTTCCCGCCGCACAAGGCGATGGCCGTCCCGACGGGACAACGGCACTGGCAGCACCCATTCGGCATGTCATAACATTGGCGCCGAGAGACATTCCATGGACTCCATTCTGCGAAGATGGCTGTCGCCGATCGTGACGTTCCGGGAGGGCGAAGCGACGACGGGCCTGCTCATGTTCGTCTACTCCTTCCTGGCGATGACGGCATACAACAACATCAAGCCCTCGGCCGCGTCCAAGTTCATCGATGATTTCGGGGCGGACAACACGCCCTGGGTCTACCTCATAGCCGGCCTCACCATGGGCTTCATCATGAGCTATTACAGCCGCGGGGTCGGCAAAGTACCCAAGCTCTGGGTGCTCCCTGGGACGCAGGTCCTCGTCGTCTCGATGCTGATCGCGTTCTGGTTCCTCTTTCAGACCGGCCAGGCCTGGGTCTCGGCGGCGTTCTTTTTCTTCGGCCGGCTCCTGCTCGGCATCTTCCTAATCAGCCAGTTTTGGACGCTGGCAAACGACATCTACGACGCCCGTCAGGCCAAGCGGGTGTTCGGATTCATCGGCGGCGGCGCCAGTCTCGGTGGCATTACCGGCTCCGGCCTGACCAGGCTTCTCGTCGAGCGAGTAGGAACCGAGACCCTCATTCTGTTCAGCGCCGGAGTGCTCGTGGCCTGCTTCTTCATCATCGTCGAGATCCAGCGGCGGACCAAGCTCGAGGGAGAAGGCCGGTTCGAGGTCAAAACCGAGAGCCTGGGTGGGGGCCAAGCCCTGGCGATGCTGAGGAGCTCCCGGCACCTGCAGCTCATCGCCCTGGTCATCGGCTTTTCGGCTCTCGGCGCGGCGACCCTGGACGTTCAGCTTCTTATGGCGGCCGAAGCCGAGGTCACCGGCAAGGATCGAATCACGGGTTTTCTCGCGGAGATCACTCTCTACATCTCGCTCATCGGTTTCTTCATCCAGGTCTATCTCACCTCCAGGGTCTACAGCCTGCTCGGAATCGGTTTCGCTCTCGCCGTTCTGCCCGTCAGCCTGGGAGTGACGGCGCTCGTGATCCTGATGAACAAGGCTCTCTGGGCTTCGAGCGTCGCGCGGGTATCGGACAGCGCTCTGCGGTACTCGCTCGACAAGACCACGAGGGAAACGCTGTTTCTTCCCCTCCCCACGGAGTTGAAGCTCAAGGCCAAGAGCTTCGTCGACGTGGTGGCCGACCGCTTCATCGGCAAGGGAATCGGCTCGGTCATCCTGCTCATCGCGATCAAGCTATTCAACCTCGTGTGGTGGCAATTGAGCGTGCTCAGCCTGATCTATTGCGGCATGTGGCTCGTTCTCACCCGTCGGGCGAAGCGAGAGTACATGGCCGTCTTCCGGCGCAGCATCGAAACGATGCAGCTCGAGCCCGAACGACTCACCCGAGAAGCGGGAGACGCGGTGACGGTGGAAACACTCGTGGAAGAGCTCGGCAGCCTCGACGAGCAGCGTGTGATTCGCTCCATCGAGCTGCTCGAGGCGCTCGACAAGCGGAACCTGATCTCGCCCCTCTTGCTCCGCCACGACTCTCCCGTCGTCCGGGCAAGAGCGGTCGAGGCGGTGAGGAACGCATCGCCCCATCTCGTGGAACGTTGGCTGCCGGCGCTGGAACGAGGGCTGGCCGACGAGGATCCCGACATCCGTGCCGCCGTGGTCGAGGTGCTCGCCCTCGTGCGAGGCGGCGAAGTGAAGGAGCTCGTTAAACCCTACCTGAACGCCGCCGATCCTCGACTGGCGGCGACCGCTGCCCTGGCCCTGGCCCAGAGCGACGACCCGAAGGACCGCGACGTGGCCGAGTCCGTATTTTTGCGGCTAGCGCTCGACGATCGGGACGCGATGGCGGCCTCGCGACGGGAGGCGGCCCGCGCCATCTCGCGCACGACCGATCCTCGCTTCCGACGACTCTTGGTCGGATTGATGGACGATTCCGACCCGGAAGTGGCGTTGGAAGCGATCCGAAGCGCCCGACAGCTGGGGGATTCGGACCTCCTCTTCGTACCCTCCCTCGTCTCTCTACTGCGCAACCCGCGGGCGAAGAACGCCGCGCGCGCAGCGCTCGTCAGTTACGGGGAAGCCGTGGTGCCCACTCTCCGCTACTTCCTCCTCGACGAGGAGGAGGACACCTGGGTGAGAAGGCACATTCCCACGACCCTGGCCCGCATTCCGTCGAACGCGTCGGTCGAAGCGCTCGTGGATTGTCTCTCGAGCGACGATGGGTTCCTGAGATACAAGGCGATCGTCGCCCTGGAGACGACCAGGAAACGCCGGCCCGATCTGCAGATACCGCGAGAGCCCATCGAAAAGCTGCTGCTGAAAGAGTCGACGCGGTACTATCGCTACCTCGGCGCTCGATTCGAGCTGTTCGAGCACGGCGACTTGCCTCGAGACAGTCTTCTCGACCGGGCCCTGGTGGAAAAGCTGGACCGGCAGCTCGACCGCATCTTTCGCCTCCTCGGGTTGATCCACGAGTGGCGCGATATCCACGCGGCGCGTATCGCCATCGAACGGGGAGACGCGAAGGCGCGAACGAGCGCCATCGAGTTTCTCGACAATATGCTCGCGGGGGCGGTCCGCAAGCGGCTCTTGCCGATCATCGACGATGTTCCCAACGAGGAAAGAGTTCGTAAAGGCAACGTGTTCTTGAAAACGCGCATCCGGGGACCGCTCGAGTCGTTATCGCGGCTCGTCTATGACGATGACGTCGTCATCGCCGCCACCGCGATCGATATCGTGCGCGATAGGAAGCTGTGGTCGCTCGTCGAGGACCTCGAGCAAGTCCTGAAGTTTCGCGACGCGAAGGACTTCGCGGTCTTCGAAGCGGCCTCTCACGCGCTGGCCGCTTACCGGCAGAAAGAAGTACCAGCCCATGCGGTTTGAGCTGCTGTCGCCCGTCCCCGCCGTCGACGTCGCCCGGCAATTACGGCAGATTCCGCTGTTCGGCCTCTCCTCGGTAGACGAGCTTTTTCGAATCTCCATGATCGCTCGCCAGGTGCGCTACGATGAGAACGTGGTAGTGCAGGAGCGCGGGTCCAGAGCGGAGTACATCCAGGTCCTGGTGCAAGGTCGACTCCGGGCCGTCGCCACCGACGGCGAGGAACGGATCCTCACGCCCCCGGCGATGCTCGGTTTCCAGGAGGTGCTGACGGGAACGACGCTTCGGGACACGGCGACGACCGAGCTGGCATCGGTCGCGCTGGTGATGCCGGCGGAGGACTTTCGCGAGCTGCTGTCCGCAAACATCGAGCTCGCTCAAGGCGTTTTTCGCATGCTTCTCGATTCGGCGTCCGACGGGAGTACCGCGTCTTCGCGAGCCTTCCACTATGAGATGAAAGACCGACCGCTCACCACAGTCGAAAAAGTGATGTACTTGCAGACGTTGCCCATCCTGGTTCGCGCGACTGGAGAGGAGCTCTACGAGCTCGCCGGCATCACTCGGGAAGCGCCCCTGACCCTCGGATCAACCGTATTCTCGGTGGGAGAATCTCCCTTCATCGTCCTGCCCCTCGCGGGAGAGCTGAGCCTCGAGAACGAAGATGGAAGCACATCTCGCGGCCTGCCGGGTGCGGCAATCGGTATCCATGAGACGCTTTCCGGGACCGAATGGAAGGCAACCGCCAGAGTCTCCGGAGCCGGGCAAGCTCTGTGGATCGACCGAGAGCCGCTGTTCGATTTGTTGAGTGACCGCATCGATTTGCTGCAGGGTGTTTTCGACGCGGTCTTCAGATGGCAGGACGAACCGTGATCGACGCCGGTCGAAGGTGCGGAATTCTCGTGGATGATAGGCATGCCACCGCTCGGTCGGGCTGGCGCATCACGAGCAGAGTACTCGTTTATGTCGTCCTGTGTGTGTCGTGGTCAGTTCTGTCCTCCGGAGCCGACGACGCGCAATGGGAGTGGGACGGGATCCGCCGTATCGTGGCGGTGGGCGACGTCCACGGCGCCTACGACAACTTCGTCGCGGTGCTGCAAAACGCCGGCCTGGTGGACGAAAAGCAGCGTTGGATCGGTGGTGACACGCATCTCGTACAAAACGGCGACGTCGTCGACCGTGGCCCTTTTTCCCGAAAAGCGATGGACCTTCTCATGAAGCTAGAGGACCAGGCGAAGGATGCCGGCGGATACGTCCATGCGCTCATCGGGAACCACGAGGCGATGAACATCGTGGGAATCCTGGACCTCGTCTCCGACGAGGAGTTCGCCGCCTTTGCCGACCGAGATTCGAGAGAGATTCGCGATCAAACCTTCGAGCGCTACTACGAAGCGGTCCGGCGCGAGGCAAAGAACAAAGGTGAGGATCCGCCAGACAAGGGGGACGAACGTAGGAGCTTCGAGGAGCGGTATCCCCTGGGATACGTCGAGCACCGTCAGGCATTCGACAAGAGTGGCCGCTACGGCAAGTGGATTCTCTCCCACAAGGTTGCGGTCAAGATCAACGGGATCGTTTTTTCCCATGGAGACTGGAACGAGAAGTTCGCCGTCATTGGCATCGAAGAAGTGAACCAGCGTGTTCCCCGGGAGCTTGCCGGTGAGCTGCCTCTCGAAGACGGTCTCACATTCGATGCCGAATCACCTCTGCAATACCGGGGCCTCGCACACACTCCCCTGACGCGCGCCGCCCAGCAGGCCCAACGGGCCAAGGTGGACACCGTGCTCGGCCACCTCGAGGCGAAAAGGCTCGTGGTCGGACACACTCTCACTACAGGGGTCATCGAGTCGCGTTTCGATGGGAAGCACGTCAGCATCGACACCGGAATGCTCGAGCTCTATCACGGCGGCCACCGGGTGGCGCTCGAGGTCGTGGGGAACCAGCTCCGCGCCATTCACGACGAGGGAACGGTCGATATCCCCGACACGATGGACGAGACCAATTTCGGGGCCTATATTCGCGCCGTCTCCGAAGTCGACCCTCACAACGTCGACGTTCAACTCAAGATCGTCGACGTCTTGCAGGAAGAGAATCGTAGGGAAGAGGCGGCTCGGATCCTGATGACTCTGTTCGAGCGACCCGAATGGGTGCCGTTCCGCTATCGTGATTTCCTCGGCAGCTACTACGAGACGATCGGCGAGACGGGTCTCGCCCGCGAACAATATGAGGCTTACGTCAAGGGGCTCAGCGAGCTGGTCAGGGCTTCACCGGAAAACGCCAGCCTGGGGAACCTGCTGGCACGGTTTTGCGCCGACAAGGGAATCGAGCTGGATCTCGCGGAGAAGACCATCGTGGACACCCTCGAACGATCGCCCGGCAACGTCAGCTTTCTTCTCACTCGGGCGCGCGTGCATCTGGCCAGGGAGGAGTTCGACCGGGCGCTCGAGTCGCTCGGGGACCTCTCCAGCGACGGTGGCTTCGGCTACGAGCTCCACTACTTGAGGGGCCTTGCTTTTCTCGGGCTGGACGACAAGACTCGCGCGCGACACGAGTTCGAGAACGCGATCGAGGCCGAGCCTACCCGGACGGAAGCTCGGGATGAGATAAAAAAGATGGACGAGGTGCCTCTATTGCGGTGACGCCCACGCGCCAGGAGAACTCTGGTTGCAGAGCCCTCCTGGCATGGCGCTGTGGGAATGCAGCTACTTCTTGGGGGGAACGACGGCGTCCTTGCAAGCCTTGGCAACCCGGAACTTGACCACCGTCTTTTTCGGAATCTGAATCTCTTCGCCAGTCTGAGGATTCCGTCCCTTGCGCGCGTTACGCACCGACCTCACGAGCTTCCCGACGCCAGGGATCACGAACTGACCTGACCGCTTGGTCTCCTTGATGGCGAGGTCGGACAGCGCCTCGAAAAACTGCGCGCTCTGCTTCTTCTGGACCTGCATCGTCTCCGCGAAGTGGGCCACGATTTGGGTTTTGGTCATGGGTTTAACGGACATCCCTTTAAGTCTCCTATCTTCCTGAACAGTTGCATAACATGGATCCATTCACCAAGGAAGGATCCGGGACCACAAAACATCGACCAGACGACCCGAGTCAGCTCGCGTCGCTTCCTGGGTTCCTAAGTTGAATCGTGTATCGACCGAATACCAAACGGAGAACATTCTAGTCGCGACGGCACCGTTACGCAAGCCCCGAACCGCCAAAACCCCCGAAAAACCGCCTAAAATGAGCCGATGCCCCCCGTGGTCGACCTCGTCGATGCAACTGGATGGCGGCACCGGCTCGAAGGTCCCCCTCGGCGCGTCATCAGTCTGGTTCCCTCAACGACGGAGACCGTCTTCGTCATCGGAGGCGATGATCGGCTCGAGGGCATCACCAGGTTCTGCGTGCATCCGAAACGAGCCCGGGATCTTCTGCCCGTAATCGGCGGCACCAAGAGTCCGAACCTCGAGCTCATCCTGTCTCTCGGGCCCGACCTGGTGCTGGCGAACCAGGAGGAGAACCGGAGAGAAGACGTGCTGGCCCTTCGCGAGAACGTACCGGTGTTCGTCTTCTATCCCCGCGACGTGCCGGCCGCCATTCGAGACGTGAGGAATCTCGGCAGACTTCTCGGACGCGATCGAGCTGCCGAGGAGCTGGCTTCGGAAATCGAGCGACGACGCCCGACCCTTCGGGCCGAGCCGTTTCGTTACATCTACTTGATCTGGAAGCGGCCCTACATGGCCGTGGGTCGCGACACGTTCGTAGACGCCCTCCTCTCGGAAGCCGGAGGGGTCAACGCCGCTCCATCGAGAGGACGCTACCCCGAGATGACGATCGAGGAGCTGGAATCCTCGTCGGCTGACGTCATCCTCCTCAGCACCGAGCCCTTCCCTTTCACCGAGGAGCACGGAACCGAGCTACTCTCGCAATTCCAGGATCCCGACCGATTCCGGGACCGGATACTCGTGGTCGATGGACAACTGCTGTCGTGGCATGGCGCTCGCCTCGTCGAGGGGCTGCCTTACGCAGCCAAGCTCGCCGCATCGATCTCGGAGCTGATTACGAGTGGCGGGCAAGCGCCGAAGAATCGATAGAAGCCGCGTCTACCGCAAGAGCTGTTCGACGGTCAAGAGCCGCCCGCCGATCGCCACCGCCTCGGTGTTTCTGAGATCGCGGATGTTCGCGCTGGGATCGCCGTCGACCAGGACGAGATCGGCGATCTTGCCGGGCTCGATGGTACCGAGATCGACGGCGGCTCCGAGAGCCTGCGCGGCGAGCAGCGTGGCGCTACGAATCGCGCCGAGCGGCCCGAGCCCGGCCTCCGAGAGCTGCTCGATCTCGACGAGGAGCGACAGCCCATAGGGAACGATGGGCGAGTCCGTTCCCGCGAGGACGTTGCCCCCACGCTCGGCGATCGCCGACACCGTCTCGAAGTAGGGCTCGATTGCCTCGGCGGGGACATCCCTCGGCTCGGCGTTTCGAAGATTCTCCTGAAAGAAAGGGGGATAGAGCTGAATCCGGCGGTCCTCGAGAAGCTCGGGCTCGCGGCTCCTTGCGAGAGCCCAACCCCCGTGGATCAGCACCGTGGGTGTGAAGTAGACCTTCGAGCGAGCGATCAGCTCGATGACATCGTCGTAGCTCCGGCCGAGATCGGAGACCTTTGGTGAGAAGCCGCGTCTCGAGGTGCCACGAATGTGCTCGATTCCATCGATACCGAACGCCACCGCAGGATAGACCTCATGGGAGGTAACGAAAACACCCTGAGCGTGCGCAGCGCGCACCACGTTTTGCTGGAGCTCGTCGGGAAGACGTACGTAAGTCTTGATGAGATCGTAGTCGAGCTCACGCGCCCGCGCCATCTCCTGTTCGAGCTCCTCGGGATCTTCAACCGCGAGCGCACCGGTATAGTAGATTCGATCTCCATCCATCGTGCCACCGGTGTAGAAGATCCGGGGGCCGATCCGGCGTCCGGCGCTGATGGATTCCCGCTCTTCGAGAACGCGATAGGGCGCGTCGGCGGGAGTTCGAATCGACGTGACCCCGTGGGCGAGCCATATCCTGCCCTGGCGCGCTCCCCATGCCGGAAGACTCAGGTGCGTGTGCATGTCGATGAGTCCGGGGACCAGCGTCTTTCCCGAGCCGTCCACCACCCGAACGTCCGGGTCGACGAAGGCGCCGGTAGGCTCGACGCTCTCGATCCGGTTTCCTTGCACCACGACGTCCATGCGCTCGCGAGCCGGACCTCCCGTCCCATCGACGACGCGCACGTCGCGGACGACGAATCGGCCGCCCGCGGGGACTTCCTCGTAGACTTGACCCAACTCCAGATCGCGAACGGTGCCCGAGGCCACGGAGAGCTCGCTGATTCCACGAGGACTGACGTAGACGACGCGCTCGCCGTCTTTCGACCAGCTGGGGAAGTCGACCGCCTCACCGCCGATCTGACGCGGACTCTCCCGAGGCGTCCCGTCGAGCGAGACCGGCAGGACCCAGAGCGCGCCGTCCATCGCCATCGCCATCGCCGTCCCGTCCGGCTTCCAAACGGGACCGTCGCCGTCTCTCGTGCCGAAGCTTCTCTCGGGCTGATCGAGTAGACGCGACTCACCGGTGCGCGTGTCCACGACGAGAATGCGGTTGATGCCTTCACGAAAGCGCGTCGATACCGCCACGTGAACCGCCATGGCGACGTGCAGGCTGTCCGCGGACCAGGTCGGCATCGAGGCGCCGCGCCGGCTTTCGGTCAGAATGCGATCGTCCGAGCCGTCAACGGAAACCACGTGGAGGCGGGAACGATCGTCCAGATAAGCGATGCTCTTTCCATCGGGTGACCAGGCGGGAGAAAGCTCCGCTCCCAGAGACGAGGTGATCCTTTTCTCGCCCGAGCCGGGGGCCTCGGCAACGTCCCGGGTCCAGATGTCCATCGTTCCCGCGCGGTCGGAAGAAAACACGAGCCGGCTGGCGTCGGGTGACCAGTGCGGGTCGGTGTCGAGATGCTCGTCCCGAGTCATGGGAATGGATTGTCCCCCCGCGGTCGGCACGATCCAGATGTCGCCTAGTGCGGCGTAAGCGATCATCGAGTCGTCGGGAGATATCACCGGACGCACGATCCCTTTCACCCGTCGTTGCTCCCTTTCGTCGCTGAACTCGACCGAGCGCCTCCGGTAGGGCGGACGATCGAGCGTGACCTTCGCCTCGAAGGCCACTCGCGTGGCCTCGGCGTCGTCGACCGCCTGATGCCACAGCGACCCTGCCGCGGTGAAAACGAGGTTCTTCTCGTCGATCCATTCGGCGCGAAAGGGATAAACGTCGGGCGGCGTAGCGACCTTCGATGAACTTCCTCCCGAAGCCGCGACGATGACGAGGGAGCTCGACCGGTCCTCCAGGACCCTTACCGCGATCCGACTTCCATCGGGACTGTAGGACGGAGAGGCGATGCGCCCGGCGAACGAGGCGACGAGCGTCGGCTGGCCCGGGCTCGGGCCGCCTAGGTCGACGCGATAGAGACCGGCCGGCTCTCTCTCGGATACGAAGACGATGTGATCGCCCTCGGGGGACCAGCAGGGCATGTAATCGTTGTCCGGGCCTTCGGTCACCGGCACGATTTCGCCCGACTGCAGATCGAGTACGGTGACGTCGTAGCTGCCCAGCCGGTCGGAGGAAAAGGCGATTCGGCTTCCATCAGGCGACACCGCGGGCTCACGGTCGTCGGCGCTTCCCTCGGTGAGAGCAACCGCATTGGATCCATCGGAGTCGACCGCCCAGATATCCCATGTGCCGTTTCGGTAGGACTGGTAGACGATCCGCGTTCCATCGGGCGTCACGTCGGGAAGTCGATCGTCTCCCAGCCCATCGGTCAGGGGGCTGGCGGCTCCTCCTCCGGGCGGCAAGTGCCAGAGTGTACCCTGGAGGTCGAGCACGTAGCTTCCGTCCGGAGCACGTGCCGCCGCAAGGTTCGTTCCCTCGCGGAGCACGAGGTCGATCCGTTCGGCGCCACTCACGGAGCCCGAGAGGCTCGAGAGCAAGCCGAGCGCGAGCGCTCGTCGTCCCATTCCGATTCCTCCTTCGATGCGCCAAAGCTACAACAGCGTGACGCCTTCGACAAGCCGTTTGCACCGGCAGTCGCGGGAGCATTAACTTGGGAGCGTCATGCCGTCATCGACGATCGCGCTCCTGTTCTCGGTCTCGACGGTCGCCTGCTCGAGCACTCAGGACGCTCCTCCCGGCACCAACCGGCTGATCCACGAGTCCAGCCCCTACTTGCTGCTGCACGCGAGAAATCCGGTGGACTGGTATCCGTGGGGCGAAGAAGCCATTGCCCGGGCGAGGGAGCTCGACCGACCCATCTTCCTTTCGGTGGGCTATTCCACCTGCTACTGGTGCTACCGAATGGAAGATGACGTTTTCGAGAATCCCGAGATCGCGGCCCAGATGAACGAGGGGTTCGTGAGCATCAAGGTGGATCGGGAGGAGCGGCCCGACCTCGACGAGATCTACATGACCGCGACCCAGCTCATGACTCGGCGAGGTGGTTGGCCCAATTCGGTCTTTCTCACCCCCGATCTCGAGCCTTTCTTTGCCGGGACCTATTTCCCTCCCGAGGACCGGGGACAGGTCGTCGGTTTTCCCACCGTGCTCCGGCGGATACGGGAGATGTGGGACAGCGATCGCGGTCGAATCGAGGAGTCCGCCGAGCGCATTGCCGAGGCCATACGAGAGATGATCTCCTCGGCGAACGAGCCTTCGGCAGACCTTCCGGACTTCGCGAGCGTCGAGAAAGGATACGAGCGGCTCGCAAGCGGTTTCGACGAGGAGTGGGGAGGGTTCTCGCCCGCCCCGAAGTTCCCTACCCCCTCGGACCTGTTTCTTCTGCTGTCCGAGGCGAAGCGGGGAAACGAGCACGCGAGCCACATGCTGCTCACAACACTCCACCGGATGGGTGGGGGGGCGCTCTACGACCACCTTGCCGGCGGGTTTCATCGCTACGCCACCGATCGCGAGTGGCGCATCCCGCACTTCGAGAAAATGCTCTACGACAATGCCGCCCTCGCCGAAATCTATCTGGAAGCCGCGGCGATCGCCGGGGAACCGGAGCTCGAGCGACTGGGCCGAGGCACCCTCGACTTCGTCCTCGAGGAGATGACGGGCGCGGAAGGGGGTTTTCTCTCGGCCATCGACGCCCAGACCGACGGGAAGGAAGGAGCCTACTACGTTTTCGGCAAGGAGGAGCTCGACGAGGCTCTCACCGACGACGAGCTGTCTCTGATAGGCCCGGTTTTCGGCTTCGACTCCGAGCCCAATTTCGAAGACCATCTCCACACCGTGTATCTGACGGCGCCTCTCCCGGAGCACGCGGAACGACTCGGCATCTCGCGGGAGAGGCTCCTCGAGCGCATGGAGCCCGCTCTGGAGAAACTGCGCGGCATCCGCCGGCAGCGGAAGTTTCCGCTCGTGGACGACAAGATTCTCACGGACTGGAACGGCATGATGATCGCCGCCATGGCGAAGGGAGCGTCTCTACTCGAGGAGCCTCGCTACGAGCAAGCTGCCAAGCGTGCCGCTCGTTTCGTCGTCGATGAGCTCCGGACTCCTGACGGAAAGCTGCTGCACGTGTGGCGCGATGGCGTCGCCAAGATCCCGGCTTTTCTCGACGATTACGCCTTCCTGATGAAGGGACTCATCGGCCTCCACCGGACCACGAGAGAGACGGCGTGGCTCGAGACCGCCGAAGGGCTCGCCGAAGAAATGGAATCACGCCTGCGAGATCCCAAGGGTGGCTACTACCAGTCTCCGCCGGAGCCGCTTCTGCTCGTCCAATCGAAGAGCGCTCTCGACGGCGCCATCCCCTCGGGGAACGGGATCGCGGTCGAAGCCCTGCTCGATCTCGCGGAACTGACGGGTAAGGCCGTCTATCGGGAGCGGGCCGAGGCGGCCGTGCGCGCCTTCGCGAACGAGCTCGAGACCTATCCCGCCGCGGCCAAAACCCTCGCCCTGTCGGTCGAAAGGCTCCATCGCGCACGACCGGAGTCCCTGGCAACCAGGCTGG
The DNA here is from genome assembly GCA_035620555.1 of Vicinamibacteria bacterium. Classification (NCBI taxonomy): domain Bacteria; kingdom Pseudomonadati; phylum Acidobacteriota; class Vicinamibacteria; species Vicinamibacteria bacterium. The sequence continues at coordinate 2,343 of DASPGQ010000614.1, read as the reverse complement.
TTCGTGCACGCATCGAGCCCGAGGAGCCGCGGTCGGGCTGGCGGCGCTTTCGCCTGGAGCTCGAAATCGAGCCCGGCTGGCACGTGAACGCCAATCCCGCCTCGTCTCCTTACTTGATAGCGACGGAGTTGAAGGGCGAGGTGCGTGGGGTCATGTATCCGCCGGGCAAGGAGGTGACGTTCTCCTTCTCGGACGAGGCCCTCTCCGTCTACGACGGAACGGTGTCGCTTTCGGGCGAGCTCGGTGCCGACGCATCCTCCGTGACCCTCGTGTATCAGGCCTGCGACGACACGCGGTGCCTGGCGCCCGTCGAGAAGGTTGTGACGCTGCCATAGGCACGCGCGACCGATCTTCTCATCTGTGCAGGCGGCGTTGTATTGGGCGTGGAGACGTCGCGAGCTAAAACCGGCACATAGGTGCCGGTCTGTGGGGACGGTCCAAGTTGCTCGCCTAGAAAGCCCCCGGGTGCCGCGACAGATCGGGGCGTCGAACGTCGTAGATGTCCGGATTCGCTTTCATGAAGCTCCCGAACCCTTGCCGACGAATCATCTCGAGCTCCCCCGGGTAAAGGGGGATCATCTCGATGAGGCTCACTCTCGAGCCATCGGTCAGCGTGAACCGTGCCACATCGGCGGGCAAGGTCACGGGCCAGAACGGCAGGAACCCCGTCATGTCGGACGCCTCCGAAATGGGCCCGCCGAACTCGACCGGTTGCCCCACGCAAAATCCATACTCACCCCGATATCTCAACGCAGTCCGGCCGACCGCGAGCCCCCAGGCGGGATCGCTCGCGGCCACGGAGATGAACAGCTCCGGACGTGACTCGGTCCACTCGGCGAAATCCACGAAGGACAAGCCGATCGTGCAGCTCGTCGTGTGGCCGGGCTCGGGCAAGTCCGTCCACGTCACGACGGACAATACCGGGGATACTCCCTCGCCGGAAAGAACCCGCACACGGCCTTTCCTGCTCGCGAGCTCTTCGAGGTGCTCGAGGAGGGCCTCGGCCCGATCACGCATGGAAACGAACGACCACCGCGCCTGTCATCACTCTTCGGCTCGAGCTCGCGCCAGGATGCGAAGCGCCTGTTTAAGATGGAGGGCTTCCACCATCTCGTTCCCCAGCGTTGCGACGTTCTTCCCTTGCGACAGGGCCTTTTCCATCACCTCGATGGTGCCTCGGGCCCGGGCGATCTCATCGGGGGTGGGTTGAAAGACCCGATGGATGACCGGCACTTGAGCGGGGTGGATTGCGGTCTTGCCGTCGAATCCCATCTCACGAACCCTTCGGGTGCTCTCCTCGAGCCCGTCGAGATCCTTGTACTCGAACCAGGGGGTGTCGAAGGCTTCCGCGCCGGCGGCGCGAGCCGCGTGAAGGATTCGGCTCCGCGCATAGAAGAGCTCCATCTCTTCCGGAAGCCGTCCGGCTCCTAGGCTCGCACGGTAATCGGCCGCGCCAAAGACGAGCCCCACCACACCGGGCAGGCTCGCCAGCTCGCGCGCAGCCATGACCCCGCGCGCCGTCTCCACCATGAGCAGGAGTGGGACGTCACCAAGCATCCTGCCGAGGCTCTGAATTCGCTCGGAGTCCTCGCATTTCGGGAGAATCGCCGCCTCGGGCCGCAACTTCGAGAGCATCTCGATGTCGGCGTGATGCCAGGCGGTCTCCGGCCCGTTCGCGCGGACGAACACTTCGGATCCGCCCCAGTCAGTAGTCCGGTAACACTCGCTCACGATCTTCCGGGCCTCGTCCTTGAGGTCGGGGTGCACTCCGTCCTCGAGGTCCAGGACGAGAACATCCGCCCCGCGCTGTCCGGCCTTCTCGATCATGGGCCGGGAGGAACCGGGAAGATAGAGCAACGATCTTCGTCTCGGTTCCATCCGATCTTCCTTCGGCATCGTAACACGCTCATTCCGAGGCGGTAGCCCCGCTCTAACCTCGGGCCAAATCGCTCGGAAACGCCACCCATTTTCTTCGAACTTGCCTCACGAGTTATCCGTATTGGGATGTAGATAGGATGGGAGGAATCAACCGATGATCGTGCCCTTTCGCCGAGCTCTTGCCGTCGCGGCCGTCGCCGTCGTGACGATGACCGCCAGCCCCCTTGTGGCTCAAACCCCCTGGATCCATGTCGAGGTGGACGATGACACCGAGGCGGACACACGAGTCAAGGTCAACCTTCCGCTATCCGTGGTCGCGCTGGCGCTGGAAGCGGCTCCATCGGAGGTCGTTTCTCGAGAACGAATCCACATCCACGATTGCGATATCGATATCGCCGATCTGAGACGCGCCTGGACCGAGCTGAAGGATGCTGGCGACGCCGAGCTCGTGTCGGTCGAGGGTCG
>DASPGQ010000613.1 GCA_035620555.1 Vicinamibacteria bacterium | reverse complement strand
CCAGCCTGTGTGCCATGAAAGATGGAAAAAGCATCGACAGCACTCTGGGCTTCACGGCGCTCGATGGACTCTGTATGGGTACGCGCCCGGGAGCCCTCGACCCGGGTGTGGTGCTCTATCTCTTTCAGACCCTGGGACTCTCCGCGAAGGAGGTGGAGACCATCCTCTACAAGAAATCAGGCTTGTTGGGCATCTCGAGCATCAGCAATGACATGCGCGACCTTCTCGGCAGGAGCGAGCCCGAGGCGCGCCTCGCGGTCGACTATTTCGTCTATCGCGCCGCCAAGGAGATGGGTGCGCTCGCCGCGGTTTTAGGCGGCATCGATGGGCTGGTGTTCACCGCCGGCATCGGAGAGAACTCCGCCGAGATCCGAAAGCGAATCGGCGAGGCTTCGGCATGGATGGGTATTGCCCTCGACACGGAGGCAAACGCCCGCGGGGGTCCGCGGATCTCGTCTTCCCAGAGCAAAGTATCGGCATGGGTGATATCGACAAACGAGGAGCTGATGATCGCCCGCCACACGGGAACGCTGCTCGGATTGAGGTGAGCCGGTTGTGAACGAGAGAAGTTAGGAGAACGACCATGGCGACAATAGCTTCACGGAAAAACGAGCTCATCCCCCAATGGGAGGGCTTCGAGACCGGCCTGTGGCAAAAGGAGATCAACGTTCGAGACTTCATCCAGCAGAACTACAACCCCTACGAGGGCGACGAGTCGTTCCTCGCGCCCGCCACCGAGCGCACGAAGAAACTCTGGGATCGATTGAACGAGCTCTTTGTCGAAGAGCGTAAGAAGGGCGTCCTCGACATCTCGCAGATTCCGAGCTCCGTCACCGCTCACGGCCCCGGCTACATCGATCGGGACAACGAGATCATCGTCGGCCTTCAAACCGAGGCGCCGCTGAAACGGGCCATAATGCCGAACGGCGGATTGAGAATGGTCGTGAACGCGCTCAAAGCCTACGGGTACGAGCCCGAACCACAGGTCGTCGAGATATTCACGAAGTACCGGAAAACGCACAACGACGCCGTGTTCGATGCTTATACCGCCGACGTGCGGAGCTGCCGCAGCTCCCACGTCCTCACCGGGCTCCCCGACGCCTACGGACGCGGGCGCATCATCGGCGACTACCGCCGCGTGCCCGTCTACGGGGTCTCTCGGCTCGTCGAGCACAAGAAGCGGGAGAAGGCCGCGCTCGACTCGGCCATGTCGACCGAGGAGATCATTCGCGACCGCGAGGAGCTCAGCGAGCAGATCCGAGCCCTCGAGGATCTGAAAAAGATGGCGGAGATGTACGGGTTCGACCTATCGGCTCCCGCCGCCAACGCCCGGGAGGCGGTCCAGTGGCTCTATTTCGCCTACCTCGGGGCAGTGAAGGAGCAAAACGGCGCCGCCATGTCCCTCGGTCGGACCTCCACGTTTCTCGACATCTATCTCGAGCGGGACCTTTTGGCCGCCAGGATCACGGAGCAAGAAGCGCAGGAGATCATCGATGACTTCGTCATCAAGCTGCGTATCGTCCGTTTTCTGCGGACGCCGGAGTACGACGAGCTCTTCGCCGGTGATCCGACCTGGGTGACCGAGTCGATTGCCGGGACCGGAGACGACGGGAGGACGCTGGTCACGAAGACGAGCTTTCGGTTTCTGCAGACGCTCTACAACCTCGGTCCCGCACCCGAGCCGAATCTCACGATCTGGTACTCTCCCCGTCTCCCGGATGGGTTCCGGAGCTTCGCCTCGAAGGTGGCGATCGACACGAGCTCGATTCAATTCGAGAACGACGAGATCATGCGCCGCTCCTGGGGAGACGACGGGGCCATCGCCTGCTGCGTTTCCCCGATGCTCGTGGGAAAACAGATGCAGTTCTTCGGGGCTCGCGCCAACCTCGCCAAATGCCTCCTGTACGCCATCAACGGCGGCCGGGATGAAATCACGGGTGACCAGGTTGGCCCGGCGAACGGCACCGTCCCCGGCGAGTACCTCGAATTCGATGACGTCATCGACCGCTTCGAAAAAATGATGGACTGGCTCGCCAGGGTCTACGTCAACGCGATGAACATCATCCACTACATGCATGACAAGTACGCCTACGAGCGGCTGGAGATGGCCCTTCACGACTACGCTCCCCTGCGAACCATGGCCTTCGGCATGGCGGGAATGTCCGTGGTCGCCGACAGCCTCTCGGCGATCCGTTACGCGAAGGTTCGCGTGGTCCGCGACGAGACCGGTCTCGTGACCGACTATCAGATCGAGGGCGATTTCCCCAAGTTTGGCAACAACGATAATCGCGTGGACCAGATTGCCACCTGGCTCGTCAGCACGTTCATGGCAAAGCTCCGGAATTATCCCACCTACCGCAACGCTCTTCACACGCAATCCATCCTCACGATCACGTCCAATGTGGTCTACGGAAAAAGCACCGGCAACACGCCGGATGGAAGACGGCAGGGGGAGCCGTTCGCACCGGGGGCCAATCCGATGCACGGGCGGGACAGCCACGGCATCCACGCCTCGGCCGCGTCGGTCGCCAAGATTCCCTACCGCGACGCCGCCGACGGCATCTCTCTCACGTCCACCCTACTCCCCGAAGGTCTGGGTCGAGTGGAGGAGGACCGGATCCTGAATCTGAGAAGCATGCTCGATGCGTTCTTCGGCGTGACCGGGTATCACATGAACGTGAACGTGCTGAATCGCGACACGCTTCTCGATGCCATGGACCATCCCGAGAAGTACCCGCACCTGACGATCCGGGTCTCGGGTTACGCCGTGAACTTCGTGCGGCTGACACGCGAGCAGCAGATGGACGTCATCAACCGCACGTTCCACGGCGAATCGAACTAGCATGCACCAGGAACCGAAAACTCCGCTCACGGCGAAGAGCCCGTTCGAGCTTCGCGTCAATCTCGGGCAGGGTGTCCCGGAAGCGGACGTACGGACGGCGCTCGCCACGGGAGACATGGGATTTCTTCATTCGTTCACCACGGGCTCGACCGTCGACGGCCCGGGTGTGCGGGTCGTTGCCTGGACGACGGGTTGCCATTGGCGATGCCTCTACTGCCACAACCCGGACACTTGGACGATGAGCAACGGCATTCCCGTAACCGTTGCCCGCGCCACCGAGGAGCTTCGCAAGTATCGTCAAGGGCTTAAGGTCATGTCCGGAGGGTTCACCTTGAGCGGCGGAGAGCCCCTCATGCAGGATCGCTTCGCGGTCAAGCTCTTTACCGCCGCGAAAGCCATGGGGATCCATACGGCTCTCGATACCAACGGCTCTTTGGGCGAGCGCCTCAGCGACGCGGAGTTGGAGACCATCGACCTCGTGCTGCTGGACATCAAGGCATGGGATCCGGAACGCCACCGACGTCTGACGGGAATGGAAGTCGGCCCGGTCCTCGATTTCGCCCGCCGCCTGGCCTCCAGGAAGAAACCGATCTCGCTTCGCTTCGTCCTGGTCCCCGGGTTGAGCGACGATCCGGAGGATATCGCGCAGATAGCGGGGTTCGCCGCGTCGTTGGGCAACGTCGAGCGGGTCGACGTGCTGCCGTTCCACCAAATGGGTCGATTCAAATGGAAGGAGCTGGGGCTCGACTACACACTCGGAGATGTCGACCCACCCGCCCGCGAAGCGGTGCAGAGGGTTTGCGACCAGTTCCGAGCGGTGGGGCTCAAGACGTACTGATCGAGAGAGCTCAAGGCCCTGAAAGCAGGTGCCGTCTTGGATCGGTAGGCAATCGGAGCCGATGGCGTCGGCCTCGACGATCGGGTAAAAGTAGGGATTCGTTCCAATGGGAGCTTCGGCTGATAAAACCTTCTCGAGGGGATATTCATATGGCACGATCTGGCATGACACGAAACGGGGCGATCTGGGTTCTGGCTTTTCTGTTCGGAAATGGCGTTTGTTTTGCGGAAGAGGTCTTTACCGCGACTCTCACCGCGGCGAGAGGCCTGGGGAAGAAGACGGCGGAGCTGACGTTGACCGTCACTTCTCGCACCACAGATGAAGAGGCGGCGAGACTTCAGCAGATCCTCGCGGAGCAGGGCTCGCGGGCCGCGATCGAGGCTCTCCGAGAGTTCGATCGTGGTATCGCCAAGATCACCGGCGGCCCGTCGAGCGTGATTCGACACATGAGAGTTCATCCCGGCCAGAACGGGGCGCGGGTCGTCATTATTACCGACAGCGCGCTGTACTTTCCCGAGGACGTGCCTTCTCCCTCGGAACCGATGGCCGAGGACTCCGTGGGGCTCATCGAGCTCGTGCTCAACAACGCCGGAAACGGCCGCGGCAACCTGGTCGAGGCTCTCGAAGTCAAGATTACCCCCGAGGGCGTCTTTCAGGTCGTCACCCCGGGAACGACCAAGATCGATCTCGAGAACGTCCAGCGGATTCGCTGAGCTTGCCCACGAGAAAAAGGGAATCATCCCGCGGTAATCTCACTCAACGGACTGAAGCGCAGCGCCGGCGTCCGCTTCGGAACGGGTCTCGTTCCCGAGGAACGCACTTCGGGGCGCTCGTCGCTTGTGCCGCCATTCTCATGCCCGGCACTTTGTTCGGGCGACCCAAAACCGACGTGGTCGTCCTCGACAACGGCGACCGCGTAACCTGCGAGATCAAGAAGCTTCAGAGAGGCAAGCTCACGGTCAAGACCGACGCTTTCGGCACCGTCTCGGTCAAGTGGAGCCGCGTCATCGGACTTTCGTCCGACTACTGGTACCAGGTGGAGCTCCAGTCGGGAGCTCGCTTCATCGGGCACATCGCGCTCGGAAACGAGAGCGGCCAGGTGGAGATCCGGGACATCGACGACGAAGGGAGAGCGGTCGAGATCCCGAGAATCATCGAGATCATACCGATCGAGGCATCGTTCTGGAGTCGCATCAAGGGTTCGGTCGACGCGGGATTCGACTTCACTCAGGCGAGCGCGGCGACGACCTGGTCCTCTTCGGCCGCGCTCGATTACCGCGTGCCGCGATTCGAGATCAACGTGGATTTCTCCTCGAACATCCAGAGCCAGGAGGGCGCCGATACGGTGAACCGGCAGTCCCTCCAGGCCTTCTACTCCCGCTACTACCAGGGCCGGTGGTACGCGGCGGCACTGGGGCAGGCGGAGAAGAGCCAAAACCAGGGTCTGGATTTTCGTGGCCTCTTCGGCGGAGGTGTCGGGCGGAGGCTCGTTCAGACGAATCGTTCGCGCCTGCGCGTGCTCAGCGGCGCGGCGTTCTCACGCGAGAAATTCGAGGATCGTTCCGAGTACGAATCGAACGCCGAGCTCGTGGGCGCGCTCGCCGCGGAGACGTTCCGCTTCGATAGCCCCGAGCTCGATTTGAGCGCCGGAACCGCCGTCTATGTCAACCTGAAGACTGCGGGGCGCTACCGCATTCAGGCAACCGGGAAGGCACGCATCGAGATCGTCAAGAACCTTTACTGGTCGTTCAGCATCTACGAGAGCTACGACAGCGATCCACCCAGCGATACCTCCCGTCGCAACGATTTCGGGATGACGACGTCCCTGGGCTGGACCTTCAACTAACCGCGCGCGAGTTTATTTGGTGTAGAACTCGATGGAAATCGTCTCGGTGAGGCACTCGAAGTGTTTCGTATTTCGAGTCAATAGGCGTCTTCCGGTCACGGCCGCCGTCGCGGCGATCGCGGCGTCCGGAAGCGACAAGTTGGAAAGACCGTGCTCGCGGCGCAGGGCGCCCGCGCGGCGGGCGATGGCCCGGTCGAGAGGAACTCGCTCCAGACATTCGAGCAGAGCTTCGTGCGCCTCTTCCTCACCAGGGCGCAACCCTTGCCAGAGCTCGATTTCGCTGATGGTCGAAAAGGCTCCTTCTTGCTCGCCTTCAATCATGCTACGAACGTAAGGAGCAACCCCCGGTCGTCCACAAAACCAGTCGATCAGAACGACGCTATCGAGAATCCACGCGGGCATCCGCGAGCTCCTCATCGCGCTCCCTGAGTCCGCGACGGCTCGACTCGAGAACGACGTCGGGGTCCAGATCACCCCAGATTCCGAAAGAGGCCATGGCCTTACGTCTGCGAACGTCTTCTGGCTCTTCCGGCGCAATGGACAGCTCGCCGCGGGTCCAACGCTCGAGAAGTTTCCGAAGAACTTCGGACAGAGTCGTTCCCTCAGCGGCGGCCCGCAGCTTGGCCCGGCGAAATAGCTTTTCGGGAAATGTGATGCTCGTTCGATGCATATATATGCCTCATCTATATGCCTATATTAGCCGGACGGGGGTGCGGGTTCAACCGCCGAGGAGTCTCATTGAGATCAGGTTTGGCGTTCTCGGTCGCCGAGCGCCGCGACGCAGGACGTGCCGCTTTCCTCCTCGCAAGGCACTTCAGTCCAGCCCTGACGTACGTCGGTGCCTCCGCAGTAGGTCTTCCCCTGCGCCATCGGGTTGTTGAGATAGGCGAGGATGGACGCGCAGGTTTCGTCCTCCGCGGGTTGAACCTTGCAGGTTCCCGGATACCTGGGGTTCTGAAAGCAGCAAGGCTCTTTGGACGGTTCTGACTGTTGTGGTTCCGCCACCCGAGCTTTCGCCGGCGTGGCAGATTCGAGCTCGGAGAATGGCGCCGGAATCGGTGTGGTGGAAATCGCGGCCATGGCCGCGGCGGCCGTTAGCAACAGAACGCGCTTCAGGATCATGTCAACCTCCTTCGTGCGTTGCATCGAGACGAGGTCCTTCACCTGCTGGAAGCTTTGAGCTGGATTGGGTCATGGAGCCCCTCCGGGGGTGGCGGGCGCAGCGATCCGGAAGAAAATGGTGTAGAGCACGGGAACGAAGACGAGCGTCAAGATCGTC
>DASPGQ010000612.1 GCA_035620555.1 Vicinamibacteria bacterium | reverse complement strand
CTCGCGATGGAGTACTCCGTCCTCGACGTGATCGAGGGGAGCTATGACGCGGCAAAGATCCTCGCCGCGCACTGGGTCATTCGGGACGAGCGGATGCTGGACGATGCCAAGCGATCCAAGGGAGATCGCTTCCGGCTCACTCTGGAGCCCTACGACGATCATCCCGAGCTCGAGGGCCAGCGACTCGTGATGGAGACGGACGATTTTCTCCTTCCCCTGTACTACGACACCGGATCCTGACCGGCTCGGGTGATCGGCCATGGTGTTCAGCTCCCACGCGTTTCTTTTCTACTTCCTGCCACTGGCGATCGGTTTCTATTACGCCGTTCCGCGCCGCGGGAGACATCTCGTCCTCACGCTCGGAAGCTACCTGTTCTACGGATGGGCGAATCCGCTGTTCGTCGTCTTGCTGCTCGCCTCCACCGTCGTGGATTACTTCTGCGGTCTGGCTCTTTTGGGAAGCGGCCCCGTCTGGCTCGCGCGGCTCGTGGGTGGTGAGCGAACGGCCGAGGTCTGGGCCGCGCCCCTGGCTCCGCTTTCCCCGGACGTTCCGCGCTCGCCGCGGCAGCGCGTCGCGCTTTGGTGCTCGGTGGTCACGAATCTCTCGCTCCTCGGCTTCTTCAAGTACTTCAACTTCGCCGCCGAGAACATGACCGCGCTCGCGAGCTGGCTCGGGGTGCCGGTCCTCGAGCTCGACCGGATCGTCCGGGTGACGCTCCCGCTCGGTATCAGCTTCTACACCTTCCAGTCGATGAGCTACACGATCGATATCTACCGGGGGCGGGTGACGCCGCTCCGGAACCTCGTCGATTTCGCCTGCTATGTCTCGATGTTTCCCCAGCTGGTCGCGGGACCCATCATCCGCTTCTCCGAGGTCGCGGATCAGCTGGTCCGGCGCTCCCATACGGTGGCTAAATTCTCCCGCGGTATCGCGTTCGTCAGCCTGGGCCTCGCGAAGAAAGTCCTTCTCGCCAACCCCTGCGGGAGCATGGCCGACGTCGCCTTCGGGGCCGGCTCCATCACCCCTTGGGATGCGTGGTACGGCGTGACCGCCTATGCCTTTCAGATCTACTTCGATTTCAGCGGCTACTCGGACATGGCCATCGGTCTCGGGCTGATGCTCGGGTTCGTCTTCCCCAAGAACTTCGACTCGCCCTATCGTTCGGCGTCGATTACGGAGTTCTGGAGACGCTGGCACATCTCGCTGTCCACATGGTTGCGCGACTATCTGTATATCCCCCTTGGAGGCAATCGCCGGGGAGAGCTGCGAACCTACGTCAACCTGGGTGTCGTGATGCTTCTCGGAGGGCTCTGGCACGGGGCGGCGTGGACCTTCGTCGCCTGGGGCGGCATCCACGGCCTCCTTCTGGCGCTCGAACGGTGGCATGGCAAGGACGCCTGGTATCGCCACTTGCCCCGCACGGTTCGGGTCGGCGCGACCTTCTTCATCGTGCTGATCACCTGGGTATTCTTTCGCAGCCCCGACTTCGCGAGCGCCGCTCGATATCTCGGCCATATGTTCGGGGCCCTCGAGCCAGAGCCCCAGGCGGCGCTGGTGACGGGAATCCTTTATCAACCTTATTACCTGGCCACCTTTGCCGTAGCCGCGGCCGTCACCTGGATGGGCCCGCAGACGTGGGATTGGACCCGATCGATGTCGGAGACCAAGATCGTCGGGATCTTCGCCCTGCTCGTCATCGCCGCGGGTGTTCTCGCGACCCAGGCCTACAATCCGTTCATCTATTTCATTTTCTGAAGGGTGCCATGAGCCAAGACCGGATGGAGCAGGCGTGGAAAGAGATCGGCGAGACCGACGTTCGCCGCGTCACCGCCCTCGCGCTCGTGGTGGCATTCATGGCTTTGATCGGGAGCGGGCCCCTCGCAACTGTCGCAGCGGCATTGCGAGGCGAATCGGGCCTCGAAACGATGCTCCGGCTCGACCAACCGACCCGCGACCTGGGAGACCGGTCCCTCTTCGCCGAAAACCGCCGGTTGCTCGAGGCGATCAATGAGCTGAGCGGCTTCCTCGAGCGCGAAAACTGGCTCGCGACCGTCATGCGTCCCGGCGCGCAATTTCTCTTGACGAAGCTCGGCGCCGGCACCGAACAGGTTTGGCAGGGCCGGGAAAGCTGGCTCTTCTTCAAGCCGGACGTCGACCACGTCATCGGTCCGGGCTTTCTTCGCGAGAGCCAGCTGGCGCGCCGGGCGGCGACGGGCGACACGCTGACGGAGCCGCCGCAGCCCGATCCGCGCAGCGCCATCCGGGACTTTGCCGAAGAGCTTGCCCTGAGGAACATCGCTCTGGTCGTCCTCCCGACCCCGGCCAAGCCGTCGGTACACCCAGAATATCTCGCGCGCGGCGCTCGCATCGAGCGCGGAGTGGTCAACCCATCTCGCGGGCGTTTTCTCCGCGAGCTGCGAGAGGCCGGCATTCTCGTTTTTGACCCCTTGCCGGTGATGCTCGAGATCAAGAGCGGAACGGGGACCCCGCTCTTCCTCGCCACCGATACGCACTGGCGTCCCGAGACGGTCGAGGCGCTGGCACCGCGGCTCGCCGCATTCATCGGCGAGCACGTGGGACTGCCGAGTCTCCCGTCTCCCGACTATCGGGTGCGCGAAAGCGTGGTGTCGAACACGGGAGATACGGCCGAGCTTCTCGATCTGCCTCGACCGGAAAGACATTATCCGAAGGAGCGGGTCTCGGTCCGCAGGATCGAAACGGCATCGGGCGAACCCTGGCGTCCCGACCTCTCGGCCGACGTTCTGGTGCTCGGCGACAGCTTCAGCAACGTATTTTCCTCGGGCGCCATGGGGTGGGGAGAAAGCGGGGGTCTGGTGGAGCAATTGAGCTACGAGATGGGACGACCCTTGGACCGGCTCGCCCGGAACGACGACGGGGCCTTCGCATCCCGCCAGATGCTCGCCGATGAGCTGCGCCGCGGACGTGACCGGCTCG
>DASPGQ010000611.1 GCA_035620555.1 Vicinamibacteria bacterium | reverse complement strand
AGCCGTTCCCAGAACCTCCACTTTCGCGCTGACCAACGTGACCCTTCCCTACGCAATGCTGATTGCCAACCGGGGCGTCATCGAAGCGGTTCGCTCCGACGCATCCCTTTACGCGGGCGTCAACACCTATGATGGGCACGTCACGTGCGAGGCAGTGGCCATCTCGCAACGCCGCGCGCACACACCGCTGGAAAAGCTGCTCTGACGTGCGTTGGCGTCTCCTCGTCGACGAGCCGACGGATGGCGTACGCAACATGGCCATCGACGAGATGCTCTTCCTCTCGTCATCGAGAACGCGGGCAATTCCCACGGTTCGGCTGTATCGCTTCCGACGCCCGACCATCACCCTCGGCCACAATCAAACGGCTCGTGATGCCGTCGACCTCGAGGCCTGCGCCGCAAGAGGGATCGAATGCGTTCGACGAATCACCGGGGGACGAGCTCTCCTCCATCAGCACGAGCTCACTTGGAGCGTCACCTCGCCGGCGACCGGCGCCTTTTCCGGGCTTTCGGTTCGCGGAATCTACACGGCCATCAACGACGTCTTCCGCAAGGTTTGTGCCCGGATTGGCGTTCCGCTCGACTCGCCCGGAGTGCAGAACATCACCGACACCTCTGCACATCCGCCGCTCAGCCTTCCCTGCCTCGCGACTCCGAGCGCTCACGAGATCACGTCATCGGGCAGGAAGCTCGTTCCCAGCGCAATGCGCCGCAATCGCCTGAGCTTTCTCCAGCACGGGGCCCTGCTCTTCACCGTCGATTCCGAGCTATGGTCCATGGTGAAGCCGCCGAGCGCCCCCGAGGGTCTCGAGGGCATCGGGGTGTGGCAGCTGGTTGCGAAGCCGCCAACGGCGGAAGCGGTATGCGAGGCGGTCCGATCGTCCTTCGAAGAGCTGTTCGCGGCCCGCGAATCCGCCGACGCAATGACCGCCTGGGAGCTGTCGCAGTTGCCGCGCCTCGAAGAGAAATACCAGCAGTGGCTCCCGGCCCCCAGGACGCCAATGTGTTGACAACTCAGAAGCCGTTTGGTAAACCATATTTAGCGACATATCGCTCGCGGATTCCCCCGCTTCGAGGAATCGCAGGAGATGGACCTCACCGCACTTGACCACCGCTCCCGGGAGATCCTTCGCTACACGGTACACCTTTTCATCACGACGGGTGAACCGATTGGTTCTCGAACGCTCTCAAGAGTAACCACCCAAGGACTTTCACCGGCGACCATACGAAACATCATGGCGGACCTCGAGGAGATGGGCTATCTGTATCAGCCTCACACTTCCGCGGGGCGGGTGCCGACGGACAAGGGATACCGTTTCTACGTGGGTACGATCATGGACGGCGACGGCCTCGGCGCGACCGAGCGCAAGCTGATTTACGAGCAGATGCGCCCCGCCGAGGGGGGCGTTAGCGAGCTCGTGCAGCGAACGTCCCGTCTGTTGTCGACGATGACCGGCATGGTCGGCTTCGTCATCGGCCCGGACTTCCGACTCAGCGTGCTCCGCCACGTCGATTTCATTCGACTCGGGCCGACACGCCTTCTGGTAGTGCTGGTTTCGGCTTCGGGACAGGTTTCCAATCGGGTGGTCGAGATCGCCGAAGAGCTCAGCGGCGAGGATCTCGAGCAGTGCGCTCGCTACCTCGAAGACCAGTTTCGGGGATACACGCTCGTGGAGGCCCACGAGCTTCTCGTTCTTCGCATGCAGGAGATCGCCGCGGTGGTGAATGTTCTGGTGCGGAATGCGTTGACGATCGCCGAGGCGGCATTTGCCGGACAGCGAACCTCGGAGGTCCACGTCGAAGGAACGGCGCGTATCCTCGCCGAGCCGGAGTTCATCCGGAATATCGAGAGGGCCCAGCAGCTCTTCGAGACGCTCGAGCAACGCCAGCGGCTGGTCAATATTCTGAACGCATGTCTCGAAGGAAACGGACTTCAAATCGTCATCGGCTCGGAAGCTCGCGTGCCCGATCTCGAGGGGCTGTCACTAATCGGCGCCCGGTATACGGACGGCAACCAAGAGCTCGGGTCGATAGGCATAATGGGCCCGACGCGCATGGCCTATGCGCGTCACATTTCGGTTGTTGATTACGTTGCCTGCTCGTTGTCCCAGGCCATTACCGAGGTCGGAGAACGAGAGCTGAATCATTGAGTTCCTCGATCGGTTGCTGTGTCCCGTTTTTGGGCTAGTATCGGATCGTAATTAACGAGGCGCCGCGTTCGCGCGGCGCATGGTGCTGCATGCCCAGAAAGAGACATAAGAAGAAAAGAAAGCCACAGGATCTGGAGCCGCTGAACGCGGATTTCGAGACCGCGCAGGAGGCGGAGCCAGAACAGCAGCATTCGTCAGGAACGAGCGCGGCCCCCGCCGAGGAGACCGCGACCGGCGACGGGTTGCACGCCGAAGTCGAGCGCCTCCGGACGACGGCGCAAGAAATGCGAGAGCTGGCTCAGCGGAAACAGGCCGAGTTCGAGAATTTCCGACGGCGGACGGAACGCGAACGCGCCGAGGTGATCCGCTATGCCTCCTCCGACCTGGTCAAGGAGATCCTGCCCGTCCTCGACAATCTGGAGCGCGCCATCCACGCCTCGGATACGGAGAACGAGAGCCAGCTCCGGCAGGGGATCGCCATAATTCACAAGCAGTTCAAGGACATCCTGGAGAGAAACGGTCTCGAGGAGATCGACTGCGAGCAGAAGCCCTTCGACCCGCATGTGCACGAGGCGGTCAGCCGGGTCGAGACCGACGATTACCCCGATGGGACGGTCGTCGAGGTGTTTCAAAAAGGTTATCGTATGAAGGATCGTCTGCTTCGCCCTTCCATGGTGAGTGTCGCGCACTCGAGTGGGACGGAATCGGCGCCCTCGGATGGGGACGTCGAGAGCGAGGATGAGGTGGTACGGCAGTCTGACTGATCGTTTGACCAGAAGTCTGAGTCTTCGGCGCAGTCATGACCGTCGCGCCCGAGGAGTGCCAAATTGAGCAAGGTCGTTGGAATCGATCTCGGAACGACGAACTCCTGCATCGTCGTCATGGAGGGTGGCACGGCGCAGGTGATTCCCAACCAGGAAGGCGCTCGCACCACACCGTCGATCGTGGCCTTCACTAGCAAGGGTGAGCGCCTCGTCGGACAGATCGCGAAGCGCCAAGCTTTGACGAATCCACAGAATACGATTTACGGAGTCAAGCGACTGCTGGGGCGGCGCTTCAACTCACCCGAGGTCCAATCGGCGTCGAAAGTGCTTCCCTATCAGATCATCGAGTCGACCAACGGTGACGCACACATCCAGGTCGATGACAAGGTCTATAGCCCACCCGAGATCTCGGCGATCGTTCTCCAGAAGCTCAAAGCGGCGGCGGAGGACTACCTCGGAGAACCCGTCGAGGAAGCCATCATTACGGTGCCGGCGTACTTCAACGACTCTCAGCGGCAGGCGACCCGTGACGCGGGAACCATTGCGGGACTGAAGGTTCTGCGCATCCTCAACGAGCCGACAGCGGCTTCGCTCGCCTATGGCATGAACGAGAACAAATCGGGGAAGATCGCCGTTTACGATCTCGGCGGAGGGACATTCGACATCTCCATTCTCGAGCTACAAGACGGTATCTACCAGGTGCTCTCGACCGGCGGGGACACGTACCTAGGCGGCGAGGACTTCGATCAATACATCATGAATTGGCTCGTCGAGGAGTTCCAAAGGGAGAACGATATCGACCTTCGCGGCGACCGGATGGCATTGCAGCGACTCAAAGAGGCCGCGGAGAAAGCCAAATGCGAGTTGTCCAATCAGCCCCAGGCCGAGATCGTCCTCCCCTTCATCTCGGCAAATCAAAGCGGCCCCAAACATCTCAACACCGTCCTCACCCGGACCAAGTTCGAGCAGATGATCCAGCCTCTGCTCGATCGAACCGTGCGCCCCTGCGAAGACGCTCTCAGCTCCGCGGGGTTGTCCCGTGACGAAATCGACGACGTAATCCCCGTTGGCGGTCAGACTCGTACTCCCAAGGTCCTGGAAACGATCAAGAAGATCTTCGGCAAGGAGCCCACCAAGTCGGTGAATCCCGATGAGGTCGTGTCGATCGGGGCGGCGATCCAGACCGGCATCCTCAAAGGCGAGGTTACCGACCTCGTCCTCCTCGACGTCACCCCGCACACCCTGGGAATCGAGACCAAGGACGGCACCTTCACGCCGCTCATCGAGCGTAACTCCAACATACCAACGAAGAAGGGCCGAACCTTCACGACCGTAACCGACAACCAGACGAAGGTCGAGGTTCACGTTCTCCAGGGTGAAGGGAGCCTCGCCCACGAGAACACCTCTCTCGGGCGTTTCATGCTGACCGATGTGGCGCCCGCCCCGAGAGGGGTCCCGCAAATCGAGGTTACGTTCGAGATCGACGTGAACGGAATCGTTCAGGTGACGGCCCTGGATCAGGCGACGGGACGTCAGCAGAACATCACGGTGAAGGCCGGGAGCGGCCTGACGCAATCCCAGGTAGAAAAAGCTCGTACCGAAGCAGAACGGCAGGCTAAGCTCGAGGAGACTCTCCGCGAGCGGGAGAAAGTCTCAGGACAGCTCCAGGGGCTCATTCACAGCACGAGAAAGACCTACCAGCTTCTGCAGACCAAGCTCACCGACGAAGAGCGGCAACAGGCGACGCAAGCCTTGGACCGCGCCGAGCAGACGAGAGAGGGGTCCCTCGAAGATCTCCAGTCGGCGCTGGCCAACCTGGAGACAACCGCGGAAGCGCTGGGACAAGCGATGTTGCGCGGTTGACCCTTGCAGTCGCTCCATCCGGTGAGAGACGAACGTCTATAATTTACCGAGGTATCCTCGTGGAGTCGATCATTGACCAGTACTTTCAAAAAGGACTACTACGAAGTTCTGGGCGTTGACCGCACGGCGACTCCCAGCGACATCAAACGGGCCTACCGTCGGCTCGCAGTGAAGTATCACCCCGACAAGAATCCGGGCGACGCCACCGCCGAGGAAGCATTCAAGGAATGCGCCGAGGCGTACAGCGTTCTGAGCGATCAGGAAAAGCGAGCCGTTTACGACCGCTATGGCCACGCCGGGCTTCGAGGTGCACCACAGGTCAACACGGACATCTTTCGTGAGTTCACCGACATCTTCGGAGGGGGAAGCATCTTCGAGGAGCTGTTCTCCGACCTCTTCGGCGGCCGACGAAACCGCCCCTCGCGGGGGGCCGACCTTCATTACGAGCTCGAGCTCACGTTCGAAGAAGCCATACATGGCACCGAGACGCGTATTCTCGTCCCGCGCGCAGAACACTGTCTGTCCTGCGCCGGATCCGGCGCCGAACCGGGAACGGGCAAGAACTCCTGCCCCACGTGCGGTGGCCGTGGCCAGGTGAGGCTGCAACAGGGGTTTCTCGTGGTGTCTCGTCCCTGCGGCCAGTGTCGAGGCACCGGCCAGATCATTCTCGACCCGTGCAAGACCTGCAAAGGATCGGGGCAAGTCGCTCGCGAGCGGGAGATTACTCTTCGCATTCCCGCCGGCGTCGATAACGGTTCCCGGCTTCGGCGGACCGGCGAGGGAGAAGCGGGGACGCGCGGGGGGCCATCGGGGGATCTGTACGTGATACTGCACGTCAAGCCCCACGCGCTATTCAGGCGCGATGGCGACGACATCTACCTCGAGCTGCCGGTTACGTTTCCACAGGCCGCCCTCGGCGCGGAAGTGGAAGTTCCGACGATCGACGGCAGCCAGGGCCTCACCGTCCCGCCGGGAACGCAAAGCGGTTCCGTCATCAAGCTTCGAGGCAAGGGAGTCCCTCGTTTGCAGGGAAGCGGTCGCGGCGATCAGCTCGTCGTCGTGAACGTCGTGACTCCCGAGAAGCTCACGAGAGAGCAACGAGAGCTCGTGGAGCAGCTCGGCGCCATCATGAGGGCACCGAAGATCGGAGAACGCCCTTTGGGAAAAGAAAGGAGCTTCTTCGAACGACTCTTCGGCTGATGCCACCCCCGACCGGAGCCTACCCGCTGCTAGAGGTTTTCGGCGAGCCGGAAGCGCTCGAGCTGGCCGCGGTGCTCGTCTTCGATCGTGGCTGTCTTGGAACCGAGCTCCTAGACGACGGTAGCGGACTGAGGGCGTTCTTTGGCCCCGGGACACAGGTAACGACCCTGGCCGAGACCCTTCAGCAGAAACTCTGCGTAAGGGTGCACGTTCCGCCTCCACTCGTCGATCGAGATTGGCTCCTCGAGTGGAAGAAAAGCCTTCGAGGTTTCTCTCTCGGAGAGCGATTCTACGTCCTTCCTACGTGGCTTCGGGTGCCGGATACCGGGCGGGAGGTACTGCGCCTCGACCCGGAGCGGGCGTTCGGCCTCGGCACGCACGATACGACCCGTCTCGCGGTCGAGCTCCTCGAGCAATATCTCGAGCCGGGACTGAACGTGATCGACGTCGGCACCGGCTCGGGAATCCTCGCGATGGTCGCCGCCCGGCTGGGCGCCAGGTCGGTTCTTGCCGTCGACTGCGACGGCGATGCCTGCGCCTGTGCCCGCGCGAACGTTTCCAGAAACGGGCTCGAAGGGGTCGTCCGCGTCGAGTGCAGGTCGTGGGAGGACCTCCCGGGCCTGGAATCAGACGTCGTCATCGCGAACATCAACACCCCGGTCCTCATCCGCGCTGCGTCGCACATCCACGCGCAGCTCGTCGTCCTGTCGGGAGTCCTGCTCGAGGAGGCCGACGAGCTCGCGCTCGCTCTCTCCCGCCGGCTGCGGAACGTCGAGATGTGGAGCGCGGGGGAATGGGTAGCGCTCGTATCCAGACCGCAGTGAGCCGGGAACGCCGTTTCTACGTTCGCCGCTTGGATTCGGATCGAATCGAGCTCCGGGGCGATGAAGCGCATCACATCATACACGTGCTGAGGCTCGTCACCGGGGCTCGGGTCACGCTATTCGACGGTCGGGGTGGATCCGTGCGTGGCGCGATCGAGTCCCTTACCGGTGACTCCGTCTCGGTCCGCGTGCTGGGATCCGAGCCTCCACGTGAGTCTCCTCTCCTGCTTGCCCTGGGCCTCGCGGTCCCCAAGGCGCAGCGGATGCCGGTCGCCGTCCAGAAGCTAACCGAGCTCGGCGCGCGACGCATCATTCCCCTGGTGACGGAAAGAGGCACGACCACCCCGAGCCAAATGCAGCGCAACCTGGCACGATGGCGGCGCATCGTGCTCGAGGCGTCGAAGCAATCCGGGCGGAGCATTCTGACGGAGATCTCGCCTCCCCGAAGCCTCCTGGAGGTGCTCGACCAGGCGCAGGAAACCTGCATCGTGATGGCGCAGCCGGGGGCTCCAGCCCTGGAGGTCGCGCGAACGGCGGACGCGGTCCTCGCCCTCATAGGCCCGGAGGGAGGCTGGTCCGAGAATGAGCTCACCCTGGCAAGAAAACGATCGGTGGCGCTGTACGGGCTGGGCCCCCGCACGCTGAGAACCGAAACCGCCGCCATCGCGACCGCCGCGATCCTCCAGTGGAACCGAGGCGATCTCCGTTACTGACTCTCTCCGCAGAAAGGGCAGGCCCGGGCGCGGGCGTGGAGCGGCTTTCGGCAGTTCCAGCAGAACCCTCCGATCGACCGTTCTCGCGCGCGAACCCTCTGTCGAATATCTTCGACACGAGAAGCTCGATGGTCGATCTCCCCCGCAGTGCAGAGATCGTCGAGAAGCTCGTGCGCCTGTTGATAGCGGTCAGAGACCTGGGGAGCAAGGGCCTTGACGATGATCTCGTCGATCTCCGGGGGGATGCCGCGATTGCGTTCCCGCGGCCGCGTAAATCGTCCTGAGGCGGCCATCTGCTCGAGCCGTCTGGGATCGGCGCTGAAGTAGGGCAGCACGCCGGTCATCATCTCGTACATCATGACTCCGATCGAGTAAATGTCCGACGCAAACACCCCACGACCTCGAAACTGCTCGGGGGCCATGTAAGGGGGGCTGCCGATGACGGTCGAAGCGCGATCGGACACCTCGAGAAAGCGCGACGTACCGAAGTCGGTGATCTTGATTCTGCCCTCGGGAGTGACGAGCACGTTTCCGGGTCGAAGATCGCGATGCAGAATTCCCTGTCGGTGAGCGTGATCCACCCCGGTCACGATCTGTCTGGCGAAGTCCATAGCGACTCGGAGCTCGACATTCTTGTCGCGCTGGATCCGAGCCTCCAGGCTCTCTCCTTCCACGAACTCCATCACGATGAAGAAGTATTCGCCGGCCTTCTCCGCGGTGACGATACTCACGATGTTCTCGTGGGCCAGCGCCGCGAGCAATCGCGGCTCCTGCAGCAGATCGTCGAACTCGCCGTTCTGTTTGTGAGGAACCTTGATGGCAAGTTTCTTGTCGATCCAGGTGTCGCGCACCAGGTACACGGTACCGAAGCCTCCGCTACCCAGTGTCTTTACGATTTGATACTTGCCGAGCTGCTGGCCGAGCAGAAACATTAACCCAGGTTCGCGACGACGCGGAAGTATAGCACGCTCGGCTCGTCGATAACCCCTGAGAACGAGCCCCGTTAGCCGCGTAGGGCCCTCGCGGAAAATGGCGGGAAGACGTTGACAACACTAGAGTAATCACCTACGATAAAAGGACAGGATCTTCTCGGCACATCAATGCGAAATAAATCGTGACGGGGTTCCAGGTCCGCTTGCCCGTCTACGCCACTGTACGCATCGGCTGTTTATGACCGGATTCGACGGATTCATCGCTTTTGCAAGCGCACCTCGCCGGGAACGGAGCGAAGGCCCTGTGAGAATCGGACGGAAAGGGACAATAACATGCACATCAACGACTTGCTGAAAGTCGCCTCGGAGCGCAAAGCCTCCGATTTACACCTCAAGGTGGGGAGCCACCCGGTCATCCGCGTTGCCGGCGAGCTCGTTCCTCTGGTGGAAATGAAGCGCCTCATGCAGGAAGACACCATCGCCATGGCCTTCTCCATCATGAGCAACCGGCAAAAGCAAAAATTCAAGGACAACCTGGAGATCGACATCGCCTACAGCGTACCCGGGCTCGGTCGTTTCCGGGCGAACGTCTTCCAGCAACGCGGGACGGTGGGTCTCGTACTCCGCGTCATTCCCGTCAAGATTCTCACGATCCGCGAGCTCGGCCTCCCCCTGGTGCTGGAGAAGATCGCTCAGGAGACGCGCGGACTCATCCTGTGCACCGGCACCACGGGTTCGGGAAAGTCGACGACCCTCGCCGCGATGATCGACTACATCAACTCCCATCGCTGCGAGCACATCATGACCATCGAGGATCCGATCGAGTTTCTTCATCGCGACAAGAAATCGATCGTCAACCAACGCGAGGTCGAGGTGGACACCAAGAGCTTCGCCGGGGCGCTCCGGAGCGCTCTGCGCCAAGACCCTGACGTGATCCTCGTGGGTGAGATGCGCGACTACGAAACGATCGAGACGGCCATCACCGCAGCCGAGACGGGGCATCTCGTCCTGTCGACGCTTCACACTTTGGACGCCACTGAGACCGTCAACCGGATCATTGCCGTCTTCCCCCCGCATCAGCAAAAACAGATTCGACTCCAGCTCGCGGGGGTCATCAAGGCGGTCATCTCGATGAGGCTCATCCCCCGAGCGGACGGCCACGGTCGGGTACCCGCGGTCGAGGTGATGATCGCCACCCCGTTCATCCGGGACTGCATCATCAACAAGGACAAGACCAAGCTCATCCACGAGGCCATCGCCGCCGGGGTGTCCCAGTACGGGATGCAGACGTTCGACCAGTCCATCTTCAACCTCTACAAGAAAGACCTCATCACTTACGATGAAGCCCTGAGGAGAGCCAGCAACCCCGATGAGTTCAAGCTCAAGATCCAGGGCATCCAGTCGACGAGCGACCTCGCCCAAGAAGAGATGGAGAGGAGCATGACCGACTTCATGGACGATCGAAGTGGGGAAGGACAGGAAAGTCCCTTCGAGTTCAGTTGAGCCCTTCGAACGGCGGAGCCGCGATCCGGGAATCCGTGTCAGCGGTCCTCTTGCAGGAGGTAGCTGCTGAAAGGCGTCGAGCCAACGGGTGACTCCGCTGCCGCGAGAGAGGGAGCTCGCTCGTCGTCCGGACGAACCGCTCTCGACTTTGCCTTCGCCCGGCTAGCGCGTCGAGCTCACGGTGTCCGCGAGCTCTCCCAGAAGTTGACGCGAGCGGGATACACCGCTAGCGAGATCCAGTCCACCATCGACTTCCTCCTCTCCCGGCGCTATCTGGACGACCCTACCTTTGCGCGCGAGCTCGCGCGATCACGCGCCGAGCGCAAGCACTGGGGCCCGCTTCGAATCGAGCGCCGACTTCGAGAGCTCGGCGTAGAGGAGTCGAATATCGAGGCGGCGTTGTCCTACGCGTTTCCCGAGGGACAGGACGACGCCGCTATCGCCGCCCTGACGCGATTTCTCGGCTCGAAGGGCCCATGGGCGCGGGACGAGCGGGCTCGAGCCTACAGACATCTGCTGTCACGCGGCTTCTCCGGCGAGGTGGCTTACCGGCTGGTATCCGGCAGCGATTTGGAAGATACTGAGTAATTGACCCAAACAGGCGCCGCCAATGAGGTTTCTGACGGGTTGACGAGAATGTCTAGCTGGCTGATGAAAAAGTACAGCCCAGCCTGCCGAGCGGTGGCCAAGACCGCTACCGCGAGATCGGCGCGCAGCGCCGCACGGGCCGAGCCGTGGCGGCCGGTCGATCACGGGTCCCGCCACGGCATTGAATACTAGAGAGGGCGCTTCGGGGACGAGAAAATGAAAGCGAAACAGATACGAAGGGGATTCCTCGACTTCTTCGAATCGAAAAGCCACCGTGTCGTCCCGAGCTCGTCCCTAGTCCCCATCAGCGATCCGACGCTCCTGTTCGTGAACGCGGGGATGAACCAGTTCAAGGACGTGTTCCTGGGACTCGAGACGAGGAGCTACCGCCGGGCAACGACCGTTCAAAGATGCGTCCGTGCGGGAGGCAAACATAATGACCTGGAG
>DASPGQ010000610.1 GCA_035620555.1 Vicinamibacteria bacterium | reverse complement strand
TAGGGAAACCGAAACGGGCCGGCTTCCAGACGATCCATCACGCCTCCGATCTCACCGTCCTCCATCTCATTTGGGGACCGTGCATGACGCTCTTTCCACACGACCACCGTATGGTGGCCGTGATCGGCCTCTATGGCGGCCGCGAAGACAACGTCTTTTACCGCCGAACGAAGAACGGATTGACTCGACAGGGCGGGAAAGAGCTCCACGCCCGCGACACCGTCATCCTCGGTGAGTCGGTGATCCACTCCGTGACCAATCCCCTCGACGAGCTCACGGGCGCCCTCCACGTCTACACCGGCGACTTCTTCGCTACGCCCCGCAGCGAGTGGGACCCCGAGACCCACGAGGAGCGCCCGTACGACATCCAGCACACCTTGCAGGCCTTCGAGGACTCCAACCGCCGCCTCGAAGAGTGACCCAGCTTCAGCTTCTCGACCGCCTTCTCTGAGCGGAGGCAGCGGAAGAACGTAACGGCTAAGAGCTGCGCAACTCTACCAGAGCGTTTTGACCGGATACGCTCGAACGAGCGGGTCCGGTGTTACGACGACGAGACCGTGCTCGAGGGACTGGCAGACGAGCATCCGATCGAACGGGTCCTTGTGAAGCGCGGGAAGCTTGGGCAGATGCGCCACCGCCTTCTCGCGCAGAGGCAAGCTCGACAACCCGTGGCGTTTCTGCTGCTTCGGGGATGTAGGTCGAGGGTGAGTCGGGAAGCGGAACCCTTCCGAGATGGTGCTTGACCAGAATCTCCCATAGCGAAACCGCGCTCAGCCAGACGTCGTTCTCGGGAGCCCGGATGGCCGCAGCGGCGGCGTCCGATAATCGCTTGTCCGCGCTGATGAACCAAAGAAACGCCGACGTGTCGACGAGGAGCTTCATCGCCCCTCGAAGGCATCCAGCAGTTCCTCTGGGAGCGGCGCATCGAATTTCGCAGGAACGATGAACTCGCCTTCGCAGAGCCCGATCGGGCGGCGTCCGCGCCGCCGGGGCCGGACGCGACGGATCTCGGCGACGGGACGATTCCTGCGGGCCAAAACTACCGTCGCTCCTTGCTCAACTTTCCGCAAGTATTTGGAAAGGTGGGTTTTGGCCTCGGCGATATCGACCTGGATCATGGTCATATATTCGACCAGGATGGTTTGTCTATCAATCGGCTTTGCGATCCTGCCCATCATCCGACGCAGCGGGCGCGTTTCAGGCCCTTCCTCGCGGCTCACCCGATGGTGGAAAGACGAGCGCGTGAATTCCTTCGGTCAAAGCCTCGAGCCGATAGCCGCCGTAGCTGGGGTTGTGATAGCCGAAGGTGCGCTCGGCGCCGCTCAGCTCGGCATCGTCCTTCATCGGCTCGAAAACGTGGCCCTCGTGCCATTCGTTGAAGGAGTTGATGTAGACGAGGAAGAACCCGCGGCGGTAATTCGAGAGCGCGAGGTCACATTGCGTTGCGAGGGTCGCCGTCAGCGAGTCCCGGATCCGTCCCATCGACAAGACCGCGGCGCGCTCTCGGTCGTCTAGGCGGTTCCAGTCGAGCGGGAACGTCGTCGGCGCGAACGGCCTCGGCTGATAGCAGCTGTCGGCGGGCACGTCACGCAGCAGGATCTCGTCATAGCCGGGGTTGATGTTGAAAGAGAAGACGAGTCCCGCGGCCGAGGCTCCCCGGGCGAGTGGCGCATAGTGTTCCGGCGGGATGAAGTTGTCGTAAATCCCGACGCCATCGAAGCCGGACGCGGGCGTCCGACCGAAATCCAGCGAGTCGGCGAGAAGGAACACCCGTTCGAAGTCCCAGCGGAGCTCTCGTCGCAGCGAGTCGATCTGCTGGCGCCAGACGGCATCGGGCGTGTAGTCGGGCACCGCCTGTCGAGAGCCGTGGCAATCGACGATCGTCTCGGGAAGGATGCAACGGAAGCCCTTGAATACCGGGCTCTCGCTTCCGTCTTCGTTCCGCAGGATCAGAAAGGCGTCCCATCCTCGTTTCTCGCCGTACTCGCGCATCAAGTAGAGAACGTCACTCGCCAGCCGAGCGCCTCGATCGTTGGCGTAGGGCTCGAGACCGAACGAAACCGAGATGCCGTGATCCTTCATGACATCCAGAACCTGGTGCACGCTTTGATCCTCGTAGCTCCCCGATCCCCACCAGGACAGCGAGATCGAGCCGACACCGGAGCTCGCTATCCAGCGCGCGTGCTTCTCGATGATCGAGCGATCTCGTGAATCGTAAGCTCCCAGTCGGGGGACGTAGTGCGTTGCCAGGTCGTCGGGAGGCTTTCGCGACGCGGCATCCCAGTGCCGCCATGGCTCAGATCCGTACCAGGGGTAGTACTCGAACAGGAAGTGTCGCGCGAGATCGGAAAAGCGATTGGACAGCGTCGCAAAATCGGCGAGCTCGGGGACCGGTGCGGCCTCCTCGCCCAGGGGAAGCAACTGCCCCGATTTGAGGGCGAGGGCCACCGAAGACTCGCGAAGCCAGGTGCGGCCGAGCTCGGTCCACCGCGAGGCCGAGATCGACCGGCCGAGCGCCGGCGCGGAGACGAGCGTGGGAAGCGACACCGCGGCCTTCAGAAAGTTCCTTCGGTCGATCCGCCGGATCATCTGCCCAATGGAAACTCTAACAGATGTCGCTTCGTTCTTTTCTCGAGGAGTCGTTTCGACTGACGAGCGGCCAGTGAGGTATTCTCTGGCTCGGGACAACCGAAAGGGCAAAGCGATGGCGAGGGTGAAAGAGCTCCGGGTGAATCGAGCCCGCATCGGCGTGGACGCCGAGGAGGGCGAAACTCTGCTGCGGGTGCTGCGCGAGCAGGTGGACGTGACCGGCGTGAAGTACGGCTGCGGGGAAGGGCAATGCGGAGCGTGCACCGTGCTGATCGACGGGGCTCCGGTGCGTTCCTGTCTCACCCGCGTCGAGGCCGCGATCGAGAAAGAAATCACCACGATCGAGGGACTCGAGCGCGACGGGAGGCTCCACCCGCTCCAGCAGAGTTTCCTGGATGCGCAGGCGCTCCAGTGCGGCTACTGCACCCCGGGCATGATCCTCGCGGGGGTGGGCCTTCTGAACCAGAATCCGCGCCCGACGCGCGACGAAATCTTGCGAGCGATGGAGGGGAATATCTGCCGCTGTGGCACCTACCCGCGGATCCTGGCGGCGATCGAGAACGTCGCGGGCGAGTCGACGGAGCAAGACCGATGAGCCACAAACCGACACCCGACCCCGCGTACGAGCCAGAACGATACGAGCTCGACGAATCGGCCCGGTATCATTTCGACTTCGACCGGCGGACCTTCCTGAGGACGGCGGGAACCGGGATTGTCGTTTGGCTCGCCGTCGACGACGTCATCGGCGCCCAGGAGTCGGGTGGCGGCCGGCGTCGCGGGCTCGACGAGGGAGCCCCCACCGAGATCGCGGCATGGCTCCACATCGGGGCCAACGGAAGGATCACCGTCTACACCGGCAAGGTAGAGGTGGGACAGAACACCCGGACCTCGCTCTCGCAGGCGGTGGCGGACGAGCTCCACGTATCGACGGACACCATCGAGCTCGTCATGGGTGACACCGACCGGGTGCCGTTCGACATCGGAACCTTCGGAAGCCTCTCGACGCCCCGCATGGCGCCGCAGCTCCGGAAGGCCGCCGCGGCTGCGCGCGAGATTCTCCTCGCTCTCGCGGCAGAGCGATGGCAGGTAGCACCAGACGCGCTCGTCGTCGCCGACGGGTCGGTTCTCGACTCCGCGTCGGATCGCGCGCTTACGTTCGCCGAGCTCACGAATGGCAAGACTCTCGCGCAACGGATTCCCGAGCATGCAACCGTGACATCTCCCGAGCGGTGGACGGAAGCCGGCCGGTCCGTTCCCAAAGTAAACGGACGCGACTTCGTCACGGGAAAACATCGATTCGTCTCGGACCTGAAACTCGACGGGATGTGGTACGGCAAAGTGCTCCGTCCGGACTCCATCGGCGCGGTGCTGGTCTCGGCGGACGTGTCGCGGGCCGAAGCGATGGATGGTGTCGTCCTCGTACGCGACGGCGACTTCATCGGCGTGGCCGCGCCGAGCGCAGCGCAAGCCGAGCGCGCCATCGAGTCCATCGGGGCGGAGTGGAAAGCGAAGCCACTGCCATCGGCATCGACGATCTTCGAGCACCTGAAGGCTCACACGACCGAAGGAGAGGGTTTCGACCGGGCACGACGGATGGTGGAGGGCTCGGTGACCGAAGGGCTGGCCGAGGCAGACGAGACGCTCGAGTCGACCTACACCGTCGCCTACATCGCTCACGCGCCGCTCGAGCCCCGGGCGGCGGTCGCGAAGTGGGAGAACGCCAGGCTGACGGCATGGACGGGCACCCAGCGGCCGTTCGGCGTCCGCGACGAGCTCGCCGAAGCGTTCCACCTTTCCCCGGACGCCGTCCGCGTGCTCGTCCCCGACACGGGCTCGGGGTACGGGGGGAAACACACCGGAGAGTGTGCGATCGAGGCGGCCCGGCTCGCCAAAGCCGCCGGCAGGCCGGTGAAGCTGGTCTGGACCCGCGAAGAGGAATTTACCTGGGCGTACTTCCGACCCGCGGGCGTCATCGAGGTAAAGGCGGGTGTGCGACGCGACGGGAAGCTCACCGCCTGGGCGTTTCACAATTACAACTCGGGAGGCTCGGCCATCGAGGGGAAATACGCGGTGGCGAACCGTCACATCGAGTTTCACCCGTCGGACTCCCCGCTTCGGCAGGGCTCGTATCGCGCTCTCGCCGCCACGGCCAATCACTTCGCCCGCGAGTCGCACATGGACGAGCTCGCGCATGTCTTGGGAATGGACCCCCTCGTTTTTCGGCTGAAGAACTCCGGCGACCCGCGGCTCGATGGGGTCCTCGAGGCGGCCGCCGAACGCTTCGGCTGGGCGCGGCTAAAACCGGCGGAGAATCGGGGGTTCGGGATCGCGGGCGGCTTCGAGAAAAACGCTTACGTTGCCACCTGCGCCGAGATCTCGGTACACCGGGCAAGCGGCCACGTGCGCATCGAGCGCCTCGTGACGTCATTCGACTGCGGGGCCGTGGTGAATCCGGACGCATTGACGAACCAGATCGAAGGCTCGGTAATCATGGGTATCGGAGGTGCGATGTTCGAGGCCGTCGATTTCGCCGACGGGAGAATCGGGAACGGTCGATTTTCGGCCTACCGCGTGCCGCGTTTCAGCGATGCGCCCGTGCTGGAAACCGTTCTCGTGGATCGGAAGGACGTGCCGTCGGCCGGCGCCGGGGAAACGCCCATCGTCTGCGTCGCGCCCGCCATCGGAAACGCCATCTTCGCCGCCACCGGCATTCGCCTTCGTTCGCTCCCCATGGTTCCGAAGGCCCTCGAGATCTGACAGCAAGCCGCCGGCGCGGGGCGGCCTGTCGATCACCTGCGGCTATTTTCCGTACGTCTCCGCACCCAGAAAGTGCAGCGAGACGTAGGGCTCCTCCCCGACGACCCAGCTGTCGTGCGGCACCGCGGGAATGTAGAACAGCTGTCCGGCCTCGAGCACGGTCACGCTCCCGTCGTCGAACGCGGCCGTTGCCTTGCCCGACACGACCAGCCCAACGTGCTCTACGTCGCAACGAGAAGCTCCAACGCCGGGCCCGACGTGCTCCGACCATTTCCACCCGGGCTGGTAGGTCGCCCGCCCGATGGTCATCCCGCCAAGCTTGACGATCTCGAACTTCCCGCGGGGCATTTCCCGCGTCTCGTCCGGCGTCTCGAACCGCTTCAGGATTACCTCGATCACGGATTGCCTGTGCTCGCTTTCGAAATCATCGATCGCTCGTCATTCTAATTCGTCATTGTCGACTGTCCCATTCAGGGCGCTTCCAGCTCGAATGTCACATTGTAGGTCGACCCACCCACGAAGCTGGCGTTCGAGACCCACCGGATGACGACCAGATCTCCCGCGCTCACGCTCGCCGTGTTGACCGTGTTACTGACCACGTTGGTGACATCGAGGTTGTCGATCGTAACCGTCAACGTAGTCGCCGACAGGCCGGCAACGTTGGGGCCCGTGAGGATCGTCACCGTCACCTCGGATCCGGGATCGATCTGGGCACTGGGGGTGACGTACATATTCTTCAGGATCCCGCCGCGCGGGATGGCGAATGCCGTCGTCTCTAGAACGTTCTGGTTCTCGCGATGGAGAAATCCGTATCGAGTCAATGACGCAGCGTTCAACGTGGCTCCTCCGTGAAGCAACAGCACCGTCCCGCCGCCGCCACCCCCGCCGACGTCATCATCGGAACAGGAAACGTTTCCGCTCGAATCCGCCGTCAGGGCGCCGCCATTGGCACTCGCGCTGCAGTTCAAACCGCTTATCGTCAAGGAATCGGCGGTAACCTTGCCGGAAGCGGTGATACCGCCCTGTGCACTCGCCGGCGTAGGTGCCACAGCCACCATGAGCCCAGCAAGCAGAACCTGGAACCAGCCCGCGAAACGGTCTTCGACGCACGCCAATCTTCCCACGAGTGTGTCCTCCACTTGGTTTGAGTTGTGACGTCAGAGTACCACTTCGACTCTCGTTTATTCCATCGTCAATTCGCGCCAGAATACTTGGAAGTCGACCTGGGGTTCGGGACGCTCTTACCGCCCGGTCGCTGGAAACGTCTGGAATAGCCTCTTGCTCGTGTGACGCCTTGTCGGCGGACAACGAGGCCATCTCATCGCCGCCGACGAAGGTTGCTCGCTGAGCGCGGGCGGTCCGCGAGACAAACCCACATGCCTCGATCGCGTCATGTCGTCGTGGGCACCTGGGTCTCGACCAGCGGCCTGATCTCGACGGTGCCCATGGCGGCCGAGGGAATCCGTTCGGCGAGCCCGATCGCCTCGTCGAGGTCCTTGGCCTCGACGAGGTAGTAACCGCCGAGCTGCTCCCGGGTCTCCGCGAACGGGCCATCGGTCACCAGACGCTTGCCGTTGCGGAGGCGAACGCTCGTCGCCGCTGACGTCGGGTGCAGCTGCGAGCCCGCCAGGAATTGCCCGCTCGACTGAATCTGTTGCGTGAACTGCCGGTAGCGCGCCATGATTTGCTCCTGCTCGGTCTCGCTGAGCTTGTCCCAGCCTTGCTCCTCGTCGTAAATCAGCATCATGTACTTCATGTGTACCTCCACTGTTAAGTCGAATGGCAGGCGCCGAGATCGACACTCTGGCGCCAATTTTTCTACTATCGTGCGTGTCCGTGGACGCCAACGCAGCGGTTGACGCACTCTATCGATCCGACTGGGGTCGGATCGTTGCCACTTTGATTCGGATCCTGGGCGATTTCGACCTTGCCGAAGAAGCGGCACAGGAGGCTTTTGCCGCCGCCGTACGTCAGTGGCCTGGCGACGGCGTCCCCGAGTCCCCGCGGGCCTGGATCATCCGGACGGCCCGCTACAAGGCCATCGATCGCATTCGGCGACGCACTCGGTTCGAGGAAAAACTCGAATCCTACGCCGCCTCCCGATCGAGCCGCACCCTCGCGGAGCCACATGACGACACGAACGAGATCCCCGACGATCGCCTGCGACTCATCTTCACGTGCTGCCACCCGGCGCTTGCGCTCGAAGCGCAGGTCGCGCTGACTCTCCGGACGCTCGCCGGCCTCGAGACCGACGAGATCGCTCGCGCGTTCCTCGTGCCGACGGCGACAATGGCGCAGCGGCTGGTGCGTGCCAAACGCAAGATTCGAAATGCCCGCATTCCGTACAAGGTGCCCGACACCAGCGACATGCCCGCGCGGCTCGACGCGGTGCTGACGGTGATCTATCTCGTATTCAACGAGGGCTACACCGCGACTCGCGGCGATCGTCTCCTGAGGGCCGATCTCTGTGTCGAGGCCATCCGCCTGGGACGCCTGGTGACGGCCTTGATGGCGCCGGAGCCGCCGAAGGACGCGACCGCTCTCGTCGCCCTCATGCTGCTTCACGACTCGCGGCGGGATGCCCGTCTCGACGCTGATGGCGACCTCGTCGTCCTCGAAGAGCAGGACCGCGGTCTCTGGGATCGAGGGCAGATCGAAGAGGCGTTTCCGATGGTCGATGAGGCGCTTCGCGACGACCCCGGTGTCTTCGCTTTGCAGGCCGCGATCGCCGCCGAACATTGTCGCGCGGTGCGGGCCGAGGACACGGACTGGCCTCGGATCGTGCGTCTCTACGACCGGCTGGAGCGCTTGCAGCCTTCTCCCATCGTGTCGTTGAACCGCGCGGTGGCGTTCTCGATGGTGAACGGCCCACGAGCGGGGTTGGCGCTCATCGATGTTCTCGCCGCGGCGGGCGATCTCGACGATTATCACTTGCTGCACGCGGCGCGGGCCGATCTGCTTCGCCGCCTCGGTTCGCCCGTCGAGGCGGCAGAGAGCTACCGGAGAGCGCTCGCGCTGGTCCAAAACGATGCCGAGCGCCGATTTCTCGAGGGACGCCTGTCCGAGGTACTGCCCCCCGAAGAATGACCACGCCCGTTCTCCGGGGACCTTCTTGCGGGCGGCCGGTCGATTGACAAGGATTGGCTCATGGGAGGAACGCCAGCAAACAAGCTCGCGACGCTTCTTGCCTCGGCCCGAGTCGGGTGGCTCGCGGCTCTCGCCGCCGTTCTCCTGTGTCTCCCCTCGATTCCCACGGGTTGGTATCTGGATGACGTGATACACCGTGCCCGGTTCTTGGAAGTCGACCCGATGATCGATTCCGCCAACATGACCCATCGCATGTACGACTTCCTTTCCGGGGATCCGGAAGAGATTCTCGCGCTCAAGGATCTCGGGGTCTTGCCGTGGTGGGCCGATGATGAGCTCGAAATCCGATTCTGGCGCCCTCTGTCTTCGTTCACTCACGTCATCGACTACGCGCTTTGGCCAGACAGCGGAGTCTTGATGCACCTCCACAGCGTGGCCTGGCTCGCCTGTCTCGTCGCCGTGACCGCCACGTTGTTTCGCCAGATCATCGCGGTGCCCATGGTCGCCGGACTTGCGACCCTCCTCTATGCACTCGAC
>DASPGQ010000609.1 GCA_035620555.1 Vicinamibacteria bacterium | reverse complement strand
ATAGAAGAAAGCGAACGTCTCGGTAACGCTCGTCTCGACCTGGAAGAACGAAAAGAGTGGCGCCACGAGATAGAAGAACCCCGGCGTATGGTTCTCGAAAAAGTCCCGATAGGGCAGCATGCCCTTGGACACCGACCACGCGCAGTGCAGATGGGCGAGCTCGTCGGGGTCGATCGCCGATACGAGACCGAGCGGGAGTCGCATCCCGTAGAAGAGAACGACCAGGGCGAGCGAAGCCAGCAGCAACGGCCTGCTCGTCTCTCGAATTGATGAGGGGGCTACCATTCGGGAGTCACGCGAAAAGCATGAAAATCGACGATCAGGCCATGGAACGCGGTCCAGTTCCAGACCACGATCACCGAAAAAAGCAGGCCGACGAGACGAAGCCGGCCAATGCGGCTTCCGGCCCAGAGGATGGGGGCTAGATGCAAGGGAAGCATGAGAGGCATCAGGTGCTTGGTCATCCTCCAGTCCACCGACGTGAATACGGCCGCGGTAATCACGGTCCAGAACAGAAAGAGGCCCATGAGAGAATCGGTCTCGCCTCGCTCGATGGCCTCCCACGTTCCCAGAACCAGCGCCAAGATTCCTATGGGCAGCAAGAGGTACGCCGTGTGCTTCCAGAGCTCGATCCAGAGCGCGACCGGGCCGGGGTAGCCCGTGTATCCGAGTGGGTTATGGTGAACCAGTCGATCCATTAGGTGCGTCCTGACGTGCTCGAGCCAGAACGCATCGAAATCGATCGCCATGCCATACGCCCAGTAAACGGCCGTGCCGAAGCCGAAGCCGAGGACGACGGGGTTGAGTGAAGCCCGAAGGACGTTACTTCGCCAGAGCTTGGGGGTGCGGACGACTTGCCACAGGCCGACAGCCATCGGCAACAGGATCAGCTTGTGATTGGCCAGGGCCGCCAGGCATGCCGTGAGGAAACACGTCGCGTATGAGTACCGCTCGGGGCGGCGAATGAACTTTTCGAGGGAAAGGAGAGTCAAGAGCACCAAGAAATTGGAGATGGCGAAGTATCCTCCGTAGCTCGACCGGACGGTGACTTCGGGACTCGTCGCATAGGCCATTCCAGCGAGCAGGGCCACCCAGGTCGGTGCGATGCGACTCACCCACAGGACCAGAAGCGACACGGTGACGGCTGCCAGGAACACGTTCGGCGAGCGCGTCGCGAGTGTGTGTGGAGCGTCCGCGTAGTGCTGGTAAATCATTCTCATTTCCAGAGACGTCACCGGGATGCGATCGCGCCCATTCGTAAGCGGCGGATCGACGACGTAGTCTGAGTCCAGCACCTCCACGATCCGGCGATCGCCGAGCGTCGCCGGAGGCTCGAAGGGCTCCCCACGCTCCGCGGCGAGGGCGCGACGTGACGCCGCATCGTAATAAGCGAGATGGTCCATCTCGTCGAAGTACAGGAACGATCCGGCAACGTAGATATGAAGAAGGAGCGGGTGGGCGAAGTAGTAGAATGTTTCTCGGTCGGTGAGAAGAAAAGGCTCGAGCCTCGTCAGTAGCCCGTATCCCGTGCCCTGGACCTCGAAGTCGTGGTCGGATTGGGGTGGAACCACTCGCTCGGCACCGAAAAAGAAGAGCAGGTAAGAACCCAGAAACGAGGAGCCGGCAAGCGTCCATGTTCGCCGGTCGAACCTCGGGCTCCAGGAACCGAGACGGCGCGACAGAGTGACCGCGACCAGGCCGACGTTGGTCAGGATCCACGTGGCGTTCCAGGCCGTGCCGCTGGTCAAGGGGACACCGGCAAGGAAAAAGAGTGAGACGATCGCGACGAAGAGGCTCAGGGAGAACGTGAGTCCCCAGGGAAGCCAGAGTCCGTTCGCCCGGCGACCGAAGAAAGCCACCGCGACGGGCAAGCCTGGAGCCAGGAACAAGACGAGGTTGACAGCGAGCGAGCGCAGAAGTCCCAGCTCGACCAGGGCTCGGTCGGGGTGAAACAGGACGAATGGCACGTTGAGTATGGCTGTGAGAAGAACTGCCTTCGTGGTGGCTCGCGTTTCGGTTTTCGGAAGGTTCGGCTCGGCACTTTCGAGCAAACCCGTCGACTGCAGCGCGATTCCGATGTCCCGAGCCGCCGGCTTCATCAATACCTTGCCTGCGTCCAGGGCGCGACGAACTGCCCGGTGACCGGCCCCCAGGAGCAGGCAGAAGACACCGGGCCAGAGAAGCGCCGACGAGAGGATCTCGAGGAGGCTCGTTAGCTTTCGTTCCCGAAGCGCCGTGGCTGTGAGGAGACTCAAGTCGTCGCTGACGTAGTGGTCGATCGGCAATAGCTCGACCGTGCCCGGACGATCCCATTGAAGCTCGAGAACCGCCGGTCCGCGCCGCTGTTCGTAGCGCAGGCGGAATCGGTGGAGCGCGGCTTCCAGATCCAGCTCGGCCGAGCCCGTCCCATCGAGAACGATCCGGCCGTCGATCTGGAGCGAGCAACCGTCGTCACACCGTGCCTCGAAGCGGTAAGAGCCGGATTCCGGCACCATCAAGTAGCCCGTGATGTCGAGCGCGACTCGACCGCGCCGGCCCGCGATACGGTGCAAATTCGCTCGGTCGACGACGCGCAAGGAGTCGAGACCCGTCCGTCGAACCGGGCCCGCATCGGGACGGGAAAGGTCGTAGACCGAAACCGCTTTTTGAGGCGTTTCGCGGGCAACGACGCCGAGCCAAACGGGAAGGGAGAGGGCGAGTGCCGTCAGTGCCAGCGTAATTCCCAGAATGACGGCGCGCCGCGGCCGGGCGACACGCCAGAAGAAAGGGGCGAGAACGGCCGGCGCGACCACCCACCCGAGGCTCAATTCGGGAACGATGGGACCGATCCGGACTCCCTGCAGGCCGAAGGCTCGAGCACCGGCCGTCGCCGCGCAGATGCCGAAGAGCACCGAACCCAGGAGGATGCGAGGTAGGGAAGAGCCTGGTCTTGGGTCGCCGTAGCCTTGGCGAAGGCGGCTAGACGTAGCTTCGCTCCCGGTTCAGAACGTGACGATCTTACGCGTCCCGCGAACGGAGCATTTCCAACTCTTCCGCCAGACGCTCCCGGTTGCGAAGTCCGTGGCGGAGCGCACCGAACGTTTCGAGGATGTACCGGAGCGAGCTCCACACATCGACCGAGGAGGAGTCCTCGGCGTAACGAGTCGGAATCGCAACCTCTTTGATCTGAAAGCCGAGCAGCACGGCTTGAATCACCATCTGAGAATCGAAGACGAACCGGTCCGAGAATCGATGGTACCCGATGATCTGGAGAAACCGCCGGGAGTAAGCCTTCATTCCGCTGTGAAGCTCGGTAAACGACGTGCCGAGGAAGAAGTTCTCGACATAGGTGGTCAACCGGTTGCCCACGTATCGATGAAACGGCATGCCGCCCGCCATCGGTCGCCCGCCCTCGGCGAAGCGAGATCCGAACGAGAAATCCGCCCGACCCGCGAGAATCGGCTCGACGAGAGCGGGTACGCGGTGGGGTGCATATTGATAGTCCGGGTGGAGCAGGACGACGACGTCCGCGCCCTCCTCGAGAGCCCAGTCGTAGCACGTCTTCTGATTGGCTCCGTAGCCGCGGTTGTCGGCGTGGCGCCTCACTCTCAGCCCCAGAGACTCTGCCACGCGCACGGTGTCGTCGGGGCTGCTATCGTCGACGACGAGCACCTCGTCGTAGCAGTTCCGGGGAATCGCGTGGTACGTCTTCTCGAGTGTTCGCGCCGCCTTGTAGGCGGGCATGGTGATGATGGTTCGCACTCGCCCCGCATGTTATGTCACCCCCGGAGGTGGTTCAACATCTAGACTATTCAGTGCCGTGGCGGGACCCGTAATCGATCGTGCCGCCACGGCTCGGAGCTGCTTACGGCGCGGCAAGCGCGCCGGGCTCGCTCCGCTCGCGCAGGCTGGACCCGTACTTCCTCATCAGC
>DASPGQ010000608.1 GCA_035620555.1 Vicinamibacteria bacterium | reverse complement strand
GGCCCAAACCCGCCAGCGCCAGCGCCATGAACTTCTCTCTCGTGCTCGGTCGGCGATACACGCTATTCCTCGAAGCGTCACAATTTAGGAGATTTTCTGATCGGAGTTGTCCAATATTTTGCCATCTGCTCGACAAGGCGTCAAGATGATGGTTGCCGGAGAACCTGCGTCACAAAACCTGTATGTCCAGGGCGTGGTGTGCTTCCTATAGCAAACTTGGCAAAGTGCCGGGCTCTGGAAAAACTTTCAATCCGATGGTGCCGCCATCAAGGAGCGATCGTGACTCCGAGCCACAGGCTGTCGTCCCGATGATCGTTTTCCGCGAGATAGGCCAGATCGAGCAGGAGCCATCGTATTCGACCACCAAGACCCAGCGACCAGCCGGCGCTTCGATGCTCGCCTTCCCCGAAGTCGCCTCTCACGCCGGCGCGAACGGCGATCTTTCCATTCAGAAACTTTTTCTCTGCTCCAAGGGAGATCTCGCGCCCGTGGCTTCGACGAGTGACGTCGACATCGAGGCTGACGAGCATTCGTCTCGGAAGGGAGAAAGCGACACCGGCGCGGGTTTGCCGCGGCACAACGAGCTCGTCACCATCAGACGTGGGAAACGAGGGCGCCAAGAGGCTCCGGGACATGACGCCCAATCGGATCCATTCACCGGGCTGGTACAAAAAAGCGGCATCGAGATTGGCCTTGCTCGATGTCGTTTCGTTGGCGATCCCGCCTTTCAAGTAGTGAACGTTCGCCGAGACCACGAGATCGTCGACGGGAAGCGACTGAAGAATCGAGAACGCGAGGTCGAACGTGTCGAAGGTAACTTCCCCGTCGTCGGCTGAGATCTGTTGCCGGAGCCAGGTGCCGGCGACTCCCATGAACGTATACCCGACGGAGAACCCGTAGCCTCGATCGAGGTTGGTCTCGCCCCCTTGAACGCCCGCCTGAACGAAAGGCCCGAAGGCGTAACCCCCGGGATTCCAATAGAAAGCCGTGGAATCGTCCGCCACCGCGGTGAACGCGCCCCCGAGGCTCGCGGCGCGAGGACCGTAGTGCAAGAGCGCGTCGTCGGCGGCGGCGATGCCCGGCACGACGAGCACGGTCCACAGAGCCCGGAGCACGCACAACTATAGCACTCTGGCGATTATGGGGTTGCCGACCGTCGACGCTGCGCTCATCCCTTCGGAGACTCGGTTCGGTCCGTCAGGGTCTTCGCGGTGTGAGCACAGCAAGGGTTTGACAGCTGCCGCCGGGGGGACTATTCTCTCTCGTACCGCTCTCATGGGAACCACCGACTGAATGCGGACTATCGCGGTCATACCTGCCCGCTATAGCTCGAAACGTCTCCCCGGAAAACCTCTCGCCGACATCGCTGGCAAGACCATGGTCCAGCGCGTTTACGAAAGGGCGGCGGCGGCGCGCCGTGTCGACCAGGTTCTCGTCGCGACCGACGACGAACGGATTCGTGACGTCGTTGCCGGCTTCGGTGGACGCGCGCTCATGACCTCTCGCGATCATCGAAGCGGAAGCGATCGGGTCGCGGAGGCGGTGCGTGACACGAGCTATGACCTCGTGGTCAACGTCCAGGGCGACGAGCCGCTCCTGGATCCCCGGGCGATCGACGAGACGATCGAGCTGGCTGCCGAGCACCGAGGCGTCATCGCGACTCTCCGGCGCGCGATCTCGAGCCGCGAACGACTCTCGGACCGTGATGTCGTGAAAGTGGTGGTGGATCGCCGGGGGTTCGCACTTTATTTCTCTCGCTCTCCCATACCGGTTCCTCCTCCGGTCTCCGAGCCTCTTCCCCC
The DNA here is from genome assembly GCA_035620555.1 of Vicinamibacteria bacterium. NCBI lineage: Bacteria > Pseudomonadati > Acidobacteriota > Vicinamibacteria > Vicinamibacteria bacterium. The sequence goes on along the minus strand of DASPGQ010000608.1, from coordinate 11,133 downwards.
AAATGTCTACTATGAGCATGTCGGGCTGTATGTCTACCCGAAGGAGCGTTTGCTGGACCTGGCGGCCCTGCCCCCCACTCCTCTCGAGGAGATGGAGAGGCTGGAGCAGTTGCGGGCTCTCGAGAACGGAATGCCGATTCGCGTGGGGGAAACGGAATACGAGAGCATGGCAGTGGACACCCAAGCGGACCTCGAGCAGGTTCAAAAGCGTCTGGAAAGCACAACCGTCAAGATGTAAGGAGCGTTTCTTCGATGGCGTCACCTAGAGCCAAGTTCATCTTCGTAACCGGCGGAGTCGTTTCCTCGCTGGGAAAGGGCGTGGCCTCCGCCTCCATCGGACGGCTTCTGGAAGCCCGGGGCTATCGAGTGAACTTCCTGAAGTTCGATCCCTATATCAACGTCGACCCGGGAACGATGAGCCCCTACCAGCATGGCGAGGTCTTCGTGACCGAGGACGGTGCCGAGACCGACATGGACCTCGGCCACTACGAGCGCTTCACCAGCGTCGAGCTGACCCGGGCTTCGAATGTCACGACGGGACAGATTTACGAATCGGTGATAGCGAAAGAGCGAAGGGGCGATTACCTGGGAGGCACCGTCCAGGTCATTCCTCACATCACGAACGAGATCAAATCCCGGCTAGGACCGGTCTCCGAAGGGGTCGATGTCGTGATCGTGGAAATCGGCGGGACGGTGGGCGACATCGAGAGCTTGCCGTTTCTGGAAGCGGTGAGACAGTTCCGCATGGACGTGGGCCGGGCCGGCGCCGTCTTCATTCACCTGACGCTGGTACCCTTCGTGTCCACCGCCGGCGAGCAGAAGACCAAACCGACGCAGCACAGCGTTCGTGAATTGAGGGCCATCGGTATTCAGCCCGACGTTCTGCTGTGCCGGGCGGACCGACCGCTCCCCCGCGATCTGAAATCCAAGATCGCCCTGTTCTCCAACGTCGACGAAAGAGCGGTCATCACCGTGAGAGACGTTGCCTCCATCTACGAAGTTCCGCTCCTCCTCGCCGACGAATCGCTCGACGAGCTCTTGATCGAGATGCTGCAACTGCCCGCTCACTCGCGAAAGATCGACGTCTGGCGCGATCTGGTCGAACGAATACAAAACCCGGAAGGCGAGGTCGTGATCGGCGTCGTGGGAAAGTACGTGAGTCTCAAGGACGCGTACAAGAGCTTGAACGAAGCTCTCGCCCATGGCGGAATCGCCCACAACCTGCGGGTGCGGCTGAAATGGATCGAGGCCGAGGATCTCGAGCCCGATAATCCGTCCGTTCTGAAGGACGTCGACGGCGTGCTGGTGCCCGGCGGGTTCGGACCCCGTGGCGCCGAGGGGATGGCGGTGGCAGCGGGCTGGGCTCGGCGTCACAAGGTTCCCTACTTCGGCATCTGCTACGGCTTCCAGTGGGCGGTCGTCGAGTATGCCCGGGCGGTCTGTGGTCTTTCGCACGCGAGCAGCAGCGAATGCGATCCCGATTCCCCCGACAAGGTGATCCTCAAGCTCCGTGAGCTCGCGGGCGTGGAGGAGATGGGCGGCACGATGCGGCTCGGCGCCTACCCTTGCGTTCTGGAGGATGGGTCGCTCGCCAGGCGCATCTACGGAGCGGAGCAGGTCTCGGAGCGCCATCGCCATCGCTATGAGTTCAATCAAAGCTACGAGCGCAGGCTGTCCGAGCACGGTCTCCGGTTCTCCGGTCGCACGCCCGACGGGAAGTTCGTGGAGATCGTGGAGCTCACCGACCACCCGTGGTTCGTCGCGGTGCAGTTCCACCCCGAGTTCAAATCGAGACCGCTGACGCCCCACCCCCTCTTTCGGGAGTTCATCGGCGCGGCTTGGAAGCACAAGAAAGGCGGAGCGGTCAAAGAGGTCCCCGAGGAGTCCTCGGTAATCAGCCATCGCTGATTCGGGGCTATCGAGCGCCCCGAGACTTATGCAAACCGATACGGTCGAGATCGGCTCCCTCCGCATCGGCGGAGGCGCGCGGTTCGTGCTCATCGCCGGGCCGTGCGTGATCGAGAACGACCGGCATCCCTTCTTCATGGCGGAGCGCATCCGCGATATCGCCGGCGAGCTGGATATCCCCTATATTTTCAAGGCGTCGTTCGACAAGGCGAACCGTACCTCGAGCGAAGGCTTCCGCGGCCCGGGACCGGACGAGGGGCTCAGGATATTGGCCGAAGTGCGAAGGCGTTTCGGCGTCCCGGTCACCACGGACGTTCATGAGCCGGGCCAGGCGGAAGCGGCGGGTGATGCCGTCGACCTCCTGCAAATTCCCGCCTTTCTCTGCCGGCAAACCGACCTCTTGGTAGCGAGCGCACGAACGGGCAAGCCGGTCAACATCAAGAAGGGCCAGTTCCTCGCGCCCTGGGACATCCGGCATGCGGTCGAGAAGATACGCTCGGCGGGAAACCGCAAAGCGATCGTGACCGAGCGAGGGACGAGCTTCGGCTACAACAACCTCGTCGTCGACATCCGAGGCTTTCCCCTGATGCGGGAAATGGGAACGCCGCTCGTATTCGACGTAACGCACAGTCTCCAGCTTCCCGGTGCCGCGGGAAAGACCTCCGGTGGCCAGTCGCGTTTCATCCCCGAGCTCGCCTCGGCGGGCGTCGCTGCCGGAGTGGATGGCATCTTCATGGAAGTTCACGACCGGCCGGAAGAGGCCCTGTCCGACGGACCGAACAGCTGCCCGCTCGCGAATCTATCTACGATTCTCCGGCGGCTCGTCGCCATCGAGCGTGCCGTGCGCGAGACGCCATGACGCTCGACCTCGCGCGCCGGGTGCTCGAGGTCGAGGCCGAAGCGATCCGCAAGCTCACCACCCGTCTCGACGAGCGCTTCGAGCGTGCCGTCGAGCTCATCTCCGGCGCGCGTGGCCGAATCGTCGTCACCGGCATGGGAAAGTCGGGCATCGTCAGCCGGAAGATCGCCGCAACGCTGAACAGCACGGGTACGCCATCGCTGTACTTGAATCCCGCTGAGGCCCTCCACGGTGATCTGGGCATGGTCGTCGCCGGGGACGTGGTTGTCGCGCTCTCGAACAGCGGCAGGACCCGAGAGTTGCTGCTCCTGGTCGAGCCGGTCAAGCGGCTCAGCATCCCGCTCATCGCGCTTCTGGGAGATACGCAGTCGGCGCTCGCGAGCGCGGCTGACGTGGTCCTCGATGTATCCGTAGCCGAGGAAGCCTGCCCCATGGGGCTCGCGCCCACCGCGAGCACGACGGCCTCGCTAGCGCTGGGAGACGCCCTCGCCATGGCGGTGCTGGAGAAAAAAGGCTTCAGCGAGAAAGACTTCCGTTCGCTTCACCCGAAGGGCCAGCTCGGTTTCAAGCTTCTGCGCGTCGAAGACGCGATGCACCGAGGCGACGAAATGCCCGTCGTTCGCACGAGCTCTCCCATGAGGGACGTCATCTACGAGATGTCGCGGAAGGGACTCGGAGTTACGAGCGTCGTGGACGAATCGGGTTACCTCCTCGGTGTGATTTCCGATGGAGACTTGAGACGCCAGCTCGAGCGCGACGAGCGCCTGCTGGAAAAGACGGCGGCGCAATGCATGACCGAAAAGCCCGTCACCATCGCGCCCCACGAGCCCGCGACCGCAGCGCTCGCGCTCATGGAAGAGAGGAAGATCACGTCTCTCATGGTTCCCGACGAACGTGGCAGGATCGCGGGAGTCGTGCATCTGCACGACCTCTGGCGCCTGGGGGAGTACTTCTGATGGACGACGAGCTGATGAGCAAGAAGCGTGCGATCCGAATGCTTCTTTTCGACGTCGACGGCGTCCTCACCGATGGGACGTTCGAGCGCCGCGGCGACGACGAAGCGAAGCGCTTTCATTCGCGAGATGGCATCGGCCTCGTCCTCGCCCGTCGGGCTGGCCTGAAGATCGGGTTCATTTCCGGACGCCGTTCGAGCGCCGTCGAAGCCCGGGCTCGGGAGCTGCACCTGGACTTCGTCCGACTCGGTGTCGAGGACAAGGTCGCCTCGCTGAAGGAGGCACTCGACCAGGAGTCGCTCCAGGCATCTCAAGTCGCCTACATGGGAGACGACCTTCCCGACCTCCCGGTACTCTCCCGAGTCGGGTTCTCGGCGACGGTTAGCGATGCTCCTCCGGAAGTTCGATCTCGGGTAGACTATGTGACGCGTGCACGGGGCGGCTACGGGGCGGTCCGGGAGCTCGTGGAAGAGGTTCTCACGGCGATGGGCCGTCTGGACGAGCTCGTGCGAGCTTACACGAGGTAAGATTTGGGTATCATCAAATCCTTCCTGATTCTCCTGGTGGGAGCGGCGCTGGCGACGTTTCTCTGGTCCAACTACGATCAGAAGGTCGTCATCCGGTTCACCGACACGTTTCGCACCGTGGAGATTCCCCTTGCGGCTGCGTTGGTCGCCTCGATGATGCTGGGTTTCGTGCTCGCGGTCGCACTGTCCCTCCCCAATCAGTTTCGCCTGCGGTCGAGGATCCGTGAGATGAAACGCAGAATCGATCGCCTCGAGAACGAGACCAGCGAGCTCCGAAAACTGCCGCTCGATGACGCGATTCCCGCGCCTCGATCGGGTGGGCCGGCGCCGTCTTCGTCCAAGTCCGCTCCTTGAATCTGACTGACGAGACCCTTCTCGTCGCGCTCGTGGCCCTGGCGTCGGGCGTGGTCCTGGGGCGTTTGTGGGCCAAGCTCGCCCGCGGACGTGCACAAGACCCGGCGGAGCGGCATTCCCGGTCGATCCACTACATCCTCGGCCTGGATCTCCTCGCTTCCAGGAACCTCGATCGCGCGGCTTTGGAGCTCACCAAGGCGGCTCGCGAGAACACCGAGGCAACCGACATCTACCTCATTCTCGGCAACGTCCTGCGGGAAAAAGGGCAGCTGGAAAGAGCCATCCAGATTCATCAAAGCGTGCTCCATCGACCGGGCCTCTCCCGGAGCGAGAGGGCCCACGTTCTCCTCTGTCTCGGCACGGACTTCAAACGCGCCGGGTTTCGCAACCGTGCGATGCAGACCTTCGAAGAAGTCACGACGATCGAGCCCAAGAACGCTTACGCACTCCACAGCCTGGTGAAGATTTACGAAGAAGAGCAGGATTGGAACCGGGCCCTTCGCGCGCAGGAGGAGCTCTCGCGGGCAAGCGGCAGCTTCGACGCCACGGTCGAGGCCTTCCTCTATGATCGAATCGGTAGCAAGGCGTGGAGCGACCAGGAGCTCACTCGGGCTTCACAGGCCTTCGAAGCCTCCCTGCGGGCCGATCCGCGGATCGCACCCGCTCGCATTCACTATGGTGATCTGCTTGAGAGCGAAGGGCGTTTCGGCGAAGCGGAAAGCCAGTGGCGGGCTCTGGCGAAAGAGAGCCCCCATTTGGCTTATCTCGTTTTCGAGAGGCTCGAGCGGGTTCGCGAACGACTCGGGACGCAAGAGAAAACCGAGCAGATGTACGAGGAGATCGTACACGCCGATCATCGAGACTGGAGGGCTCGCCTCGCTCTCGCTGAGCTTCGCTCCGCCGCTTCCAGACGCGAGGAGGCCTTCGATCTGCTCCTCGGCGCGGCGAGGGCGAATCCACACGCTCTTGCGGTTCAACTCGCCGTGGTGCGCTTCTTGGCCGAGGAACAGGAGAATACGTCCCCGAGACTGCGACGATACCTCGATGTGATTTCTCGATCCGCCTTCTTCCTCGATCCCCATGTCTGCATCAAGTGCAACTACCGAACCAACGGCATTCACTGGCGATGCCCCCATTGCCAGGAGTGGAACGCCTTCGTCGAAGAGCGACTGGAGACCTCCGAGCGCTGAGGGGAGATCGGTCAGCTTTCACCGGCCATGTTTCGCAGAGCGGCGAGGACGTCGTCGGTTCGCGAGAGCGTCTCCGCAAGCGTTCCCGAAGTGTCGATGAGCAGGTCCGCGTAGGCCTTCTTCTCTTCGATCGGCATCTGCGCCTCGATGCGCCGTTGGGCCTCCTCGGAAGTGAGCCCGTCGCGCTTCATGAGTCGCTCCTTCTGCAGTTCGGCGGTGCAGTGGACGACAATCAGGCAATCGTACCTCTCGTAGGACCCGGTCTCCACCATCAGCGCGGCATCGACGACACCGAACGGCTCGCCGCGCCCCCGGAGCGATTGGAAGAAAGCATCGATGGCCAGCCAGACGTGGGGATGGACGATGGCGTTCACACGCTGCCGCGCCGCCGAGTCGCGAAAGACGAGGGCACCGAGAGTTTTTCGGTCCACCGCGCCCTCGACGGTCAGGATCTGCGGGCCAAAAACCGATTCGAGCTCGCGGACGACCTCGCTTCCCGGCTCGAAGAGACGGTGAACGACGACGTCGGCATCGAGGGTGGCCACTCCTTTTTCTTCGAAGCGACGGCGCACGACGCTCTTGCCGCAGGCAATCCCTCCGGTCAGCCCGACCTCGAGCAAGAGAACCCCGTCATCCTCGCCGCGCTCGAGCGAGCTCCAGCGTCGTGGCGAGCAGCATGGCGATCGTCAGAGGGCCGACGCCCCCCGGCACCGGAGTGAACGCGGATGCGACGTCCATCGCGTCTCGCGGATGCACGTCGCCCACGAGGGTCGATCCCCTCTTGCGGAGCACTTCGAGTCGTTTCGAGTCGGGGCCGAAGAAATCCAGCACTTGCTCCTCGGTCTCGGCACGATTCATGCCGACGTCGACCACGACAGCACCAGGACGAATGAAGTCCCGACGAATCATCGCGGCCCTCCCGATGGCGGCCACGAGAATTTCTCCCTCACGACATACGGCGGGGAGGTCCACGGTTCGTGAGTGGCACACGGTCACCGTCGCATTCTGATGCAGCAGCAGCATCGCCATCGGCTTTCCGACGACGTCACTACGGCCGACGACCACGGCGCGCTTTCCCTTCACCTCGATTCCCTCCCGGCGAAGGAGCTCCATGATCCCCGCAGGCGTACAGGGCCTGGGCCCCGGCCGCTTTTGAACGAGCTTACCGACGCTCACGGGATGGAAGCCATCGACGTCCTTCGCCGGGTCGATGCGATCGAGAAACTCGATGGCGTCGAGGTGCTCGGGCAGCGGAAGCTGCAGAAGGATGCCGTCGATGTCGTCCCGCTGGTTGAGCTCGTCGAGCTTGGTGGTGAGCTCCTCGCGCGTGGTCGCCGCCTTTAGCACGACGCTCTCGGAGTACAGGCCGGCCTCCTGCGAAGCCTTGACCTTGCTTGCCACATAGAGTCGGGACGCTGGGTCGTCGCCGACGAGCACCGCGGCCAGCCCGGGGACCACGCCGCGCTGAACCAGCGGCCTCGCATTCTCTCTGACCTCCGCGCGGATGTCCTCGGCAACCCGCTTTCCATCGAGTATCTTCGCAGTCACGTTCTCTCCTTCCGATGACGGCGGCCCCCGAGGCGCCAGGTCCTTTCGTTCAAACCCCGATTCCACATCGACTCTCTCAATTCCCCGTGACCTGAATCCATTGTCGCAACAGGTACTCTCGTCGATCGGCGCTTCCCGACCAGAGCGCCGAAACAACGGCAACGCCGTCGGCGCCCGCCGTAAGCACCGATGGAGCACGATCGAGCGTGATGCCGCCGATGGCGACGAGCGGCTTTCTCACTACGCGTCGAGCGGCACGTACCCCTTCGAGCCCCAGGGGCGGAACGTCGCTCGTCTTGGTCGTCGTTTCGAAGATCGGGCCGATGGCCACATAATCGATCGTCGCCCGGTCAGCTTCACGAGCCTGCTCCTCCGAGTGCGTCGAGAGCCCGATGATCCTGCCTGGCCCGACGACCCGACGCGTGGCCTCGGCTGAGAGATCGTCCCGGCCGACGTGCACGCCATCGGCCTGGGCCAAAAGAGCCACGTCCGCCCGGTCGTTGACGATCAGCCGAGCCCCCGTCCCGCGGATCGCAGCCAGGGCCTTCACCGCCATGCGCCAGAACGCCTCGGCGCTCGAGCTCTTGGCGCGAAGCTGCACTGTGCGCAGCCCGGCGCGCGCGAACGACAGGACTGCCCAAACCGCCGCGTCCTCGTCGCCGGCGAGTGTCGCATCCACGATCGGATAGAGACGAGAGAAGGGCGCGGTCTCAGGCAAACCGTTCCAGAAAGCGCGTCGTGTAGCGCCCCGCGCGGAAATCGGGATCGTCCAGGACCCGCCGGTGCAGGGGAATCGTCGTTTTGACCCCTTCGATAACGGTGAGGCCGAGACAGCGTTTCATGCGGCCGATCGCCTCGTTTCGGTCACGTCCATGGGCGATGATCTTGGCAATGAGCGAGTCGTAATAAGGAGACACCTCGCACTCGGCGTGGGCCGCGGTATCCACGCGGACACCGGGTCCGCCGGGAACGTGGAATGCGTGGATCTTTCCGGGGGAAGGAAGGAAACTGACTGGATCCTCGGCGTTGATGCGGCATTCGATGCTCGAGCCCCGTATGACGACGTCTTTCTGCCGGTAGCCGAGGGACTCTCCCGCGGCGACACGGATCTGGTCCTTTACCAGGTCCGCCCCGGTAACCATTTCCGTGACCGGGTGCTCTACCTGGATACGAGTGTTCATTTCCATGAAGTAGAAGCGCTCCCGTTCGTCGAGCAGGAACTCGACCGTGCCCGCACCAACGTAGCTCACGGCTTCAGCCGCCTGGACGGCGACTTTGCCCATCCTCTCTCTCAGCTTCTCCGAAACGGCGGTCGATGGAGCTTCCTCCAGCAATTTCTGGTGGCGCCTCTGTATCGAGCACTCGCGCTCGCCGAGGTGCAACAGATTTCCCCGGGCATCACCCATGATCTGGATTTCGATGTGACGGGGCGCCTCGAGGAATTTCTCGAGATAGACCTCGGGCGATCCGAAAGCGGCCTCGGCCTCTCGCTGGGCCGCAACCAGGGCCTTACCGAGCCTCCCCTCGTCGTGCACGATCCGCATGCCCTTGCCTCCGCCTCCCGCCGCGGCCTTCAGCATGACGGGGAATCCGATCTTCTTGGCGAGGGCGAGAGCATCGTCGACGCCCGAGAGCCCGCCTTCCGAGCCCGGCAGGACCGGCACTCTCGCCTTGCTCATCGTGGCCCTCGCGAGCGCCTTGTCTCCCATCAGTCGAATGGCTCGCGGGGACGGTCCGATGAAACGGATCTTGCAGGCCTCGCAGACTTCCGCGAAGTACGCGCTTTCCGAAAGAAAACCGTATCCGGGATGGATCGCGTCCGCGCCGGTGATTTCCGCAGCGGATATGATGCTGGGGATATTCAGGTAGCTATCGACGCTGCGAGCGGGACCGATACACACTTCCTCGTCGGCGAACCGAACGTGCAGAGAGTGGGCATCGGCTTGGGAATAGACCGCGACCGTCCGGATGCCGAGCTCGCGGCAAGCGGAGATTACCCGCAGGGCTATCTCGCCCCGGTTGGCTATGAGTATCTTCTTGAACATGAAGGCACGAGATAGGTTGGAACGACACGAGTCACATCTCGCGAATGGCGAAGAGACGATCGCCGAACTGAACCGGCTGGCCATTCTCGGCGAGAACCTGGACGAGCTCGCCGTGATACTCGGACTCGATCTCGTTCATGAGCTTCATCGCCTCGATGATACACAGGACCTGGCCCTTGGCGACGTGATCTCCTTCCCTCGCGAAGGGATCCGCCCCCGGCTCCGGCTGCCGATAAAAAGTGCCCACCATCGGAGACAGCACGTAGGCGAGCCCGTCCTGAGAGCTCGGAGACGGCGCGGCCGTCGAAGGCGAGGCCTTCGGCGACTTGGAAGCGGCAGACGACTCGTCGGAGCCGATCACGACCGAAGTGGCAGGAGCATGGGATCCGGAAATGGCCTTGCGGATCTTCAGCTTCACGCCCGCTTCTTCGAGCTCGAGCTCGGCGATATTACGTTCGGAAACGAGATCGACGAGCGCCTTCACGTCTTCGATTTTCAAAGTAGACAAAACTCCGTCTCAACCGAGAGGCGGGACATTAGCACAGGCGAACAAACCCGGCAAACGACGTTACCGGGAGCTCCTTCGGGGAACGGCGTCGCTAAAGGAACTCCTTTTCGAGCTGTTGAGCCGCGAGTTTGAGGTAGAACCGACCCTTCCCGTGATTGCTCCAGGGTCGGAACGCTCCCAGCAGGACGTAGTCGCCCGTGATCGCTACGGCCAGAACCGAGAGGGATTCCGTCACGAAGTTGAGCTCCTTGAACGCCCCGGCCGTCAGCTCGTTGGACGCCTGGATCGTGGCGCGGAGCAGGCCCGTGCTTTCCGTCGCGAGCACATCGAAATTCTTTATCGAGTCGGTCACGAGCCGCTCGATGGGGATACCGTCCATTCCCATCACGACGAGTCCGACGCAGCCGTCCACCTTTCCCGCGACGTTCCGGAGAACTTCGGTGAAGATCACTCATGCCCTCTTGGATTCACGGATGGCGTGAAGCCACTGTTCCAGAAGGGCAATGGTCTTCCCCCGGACCTCGTCAGCCGGTGCATCCCTGCCCACGCCGCTCTCTCCGCTCGTTTCGCCGACAGATGGGCTCTTGGCGCGCCGGGCGGAGGCTTGTTGGAGCATGGTGAGCTCGTCGACGCGAGTCTGGTACTCGACGTCCCCCGGGTTGCGGGCAAGGAGGTTCTTGTACACCTCGATCGCCTTCTCCACGTGGCCTTGGGAGGCGTAGAGCTCGGCCAACGTTCGTGTCTCCATGTCGGCTTTGCTCTTAGCGATCGTTTCCGGCGAGCTCGGCCCGGCGATGGGCGATTTCGGCGGCGCTGCAGAAGCTTCCGTCCGCTGTGGCGGCGGGGCCGGCGGAGGAGTAGGAGATCGCACTTCTCGCGCGAACGGCGCCGGCGGAGGGGCGGGAGGCTCCGGAGTCGCTGGGGCTTCGAGCGATGGAGGGCTTATTAGCGGCGCTTCTTCCGGCGGGCTCGGCTTCGGGGGCGGCTGGTAAAAGCGATCCTCTAGCTCCATCGGCCCTTCGACCTCGGCTAGCGGAATGGGCGACAGCTCGTCGCCTGGCGTTGGCGAATCCGCCACGCTCGCCTCTTCGGCCTCGGGTGCTACGAAGAGAGTCTGCTCAGAAGCCTCGACGAACGGAACTTCCGTCGACGCGTTGTCGGCTACCGGAGTCGGAAGCGGCGGAAGCAGGTCCATCTCGCCACGAAGCCGGCCCATACGCTCTTCGATCTCGGTGTCCTCC
>DASPGQ010000607.1 GCA_035620555.1 Vicinamibacteria bacterium | reverse complement strand
GTCGACCAGCGGGTTCTCGTCGAAGTAATGGACGAAGGGGTTGTCGTCCGGAACCGAGCCGTCGTCGTGTAGCCTCACGATCTTGCCGAGGTTCGCCTGCATGTCCTGGGCCGGCGTGAATTTCTGACGGTCTCCGGACGAGATCCACAGGTATCCCGCGTTATCGAACAAAAGTCGGTGGCCGTAATGACCGTAACCGACGACCTTGGGATACTGCCGCCAGATGACTTCGAAGTCGGACAGTTCTCCGCCGCGCCCGGTCTCGTTCAAAACTGCCCGGGCAACGGCTGCACCCCGGGTTTCGCCCCCCACACCGGACTCGGCGTAGCTCAGGTAGATCCGGTGGTTCTCGGCAAAATCCGGGTGCAGGGCGACGTCGCCCAGACCGCCCTGGCCGCCGTAAGCGACGTCGGGCATGCCGCCGATTCGGCGCGACTTCTGACCATCCTGGGTGACGATGAAGAGGTTGCCTTTCTTCTCCGTCACCAGCATGCGGCCGTCCGGCAGGAAAGCCAGTGCCCAGGGCTCATCGAATGAAGTAACGGGCTCCACGTTGAATGGCAGATCCGTTTCTGCCTGCACCGCAGCCGCCATGAATACGCCAAGCCCAATCGCGAAAAGTCGTCTACCCATTTAATAGGCCTCGTTTTGATATGTGGTTTATCGATCCGTCGGTTCGGCAGCTCGATCTCAGCGATGCGATGCCGATGGCGGTAACATCAAGCTCTCCACTCTAGCGAACGACGGGATGCGGCGCCAGTCGGCACGGGCAGGTCCGTATCCCGGTATGGTGCCTGCCTTCGGTGAAGGCGAGCTTCTCCCCATCCGATTTATCGGGATCAACAAGACTCGCCCTTCGTTGTCAATCGTAATCGCTATTGCCGAGTCCGGACATTCGAGGTCAGCAGTCGGCTCCGTTCGGGCGCCCCTCGATCTTGACGCCCTCGTCCCATTGAGTCATATTACTTCCATGGCACTCTCCCGGAAGAAGGCAACCACCATCGCACTCGACCCCGAGGCCGACCGGCTTCTCACGCGCGCGGCGCGTGAGCGCGGCGTGTCGCGATCGGAGTTCATCCGGCAGCAGCTCGCGCTCGTACTCGAGCAGTACCGCCGCCATCCCAAGCCGAAAAGCGCGGGGATCATCCGCTCGCTTGGCGAGCGCGGCGACGAGAGCGAATTGTTCGGTGGCCGTCGTTAGCAGGGCAGCGCTGATCTGCGACACCGGCGCGCTACTCGATTACCTCGTCGAGGGCTCTACGGACCACGAGCGGTTTCGGGACGCCATCGACGGAGCTCGAGCTCGCTATCTGCCAGGGCTGGTTCTGGCGGAGCTCGACTACTTCCTTCGCGATGAACGACCGGCAATGAACGTGTTCATGAGCGACGTGGCCCGTGGCGCATTTACTTACGCGCCACCAATGCTCCATCAGCTCGCTCGGGCCATGGAGATCGATCGGAGATACGACGAGCTCGGCCTCGGCCTCGTGGATGCCTCCGTGGTTGCGCTAGCCGAGGAGCTGGGCATTCGTCGCATCGCGACTCGAGACGTCCGTCATTTCACGGCGGTGAGACTACGCGATGGCAGCGCGTTCGAGCTGGTGGTTCACCCGCGCGGTCCGGACGAATCCGAATAGTTTACGCTCTTGTCCGCCTCATCGCACCTTCAATAGGACTATGCCGGCATCTGCGCGAGGCCGTCGCCAAAATACACGGAGAAGGCGGAACGCAGCGTTCCCTACGCCGACAAACACCCTATTTCGGCGACTCATACGAGGTATTTGACATCACATCATGACGTGATCACACTGGGTCGTGGTTCGAACGCACATCCGATTGACCGAGGATCAGGCACGCCGACTTCGTGCAAGAGCAAGGGAACGTGGGGTTTCCGTCGCTGAGCTCATTCGTCAATGCGTCGAGACCGAACTAGCGGAGCATACACCGACTCGAGCGGAGCTCTACAATAGAGCGGCAAGCCTCGTCGAGCGCTTTGCCGAACGCCGTGGGGCTCGCGACCTGGCCGGGAAACACGACGACTACCTCGACCGGGCTTTCGATTGAGCTCGGTTTGTCGACACGTCCGGGATTCTTGCGCTCATCTGCGAAATGAGCGAAGCCTCGTGAAGTGTGACGGAGTCCGATGAGCCTCTTGATTCATCTGAAGCATGCCGCGCGGGCCTCGTTGAGAGCGCCGGCCTCCAGTGCCATCGTGATCGTTGTCTTGGGTCTGGGAATCGGTGCGACGACCGCGATTTTCAGCGTGGTCAACTCGGTGCTCCTGACTCCCCTCCCCTACCGGGATTGGGACCGAATCGTCGCTCTCTGACAGCGGGCGCCGGAATCGAGCGTCAGCC
>DASPGQ010000606.1 GCA_035620555.1 Vicinamibacteria bacterium | reverse complement strand
GAAGGCGCTTTTCCAAATGGCGGAGCTCGAATCCGCGAGAGGAGACTTCGAGGCGACGGAGCAATGGCTGCGCCGCGCCATCGCGATCGCACCCGATCCTTTTCTCCTCGACCGCCTCGCCTCCGTGCTTCAATCCGCAGGAAAGGGCGCGGAAGCGCGAGCGCTTCTCGCCGAGCGCATCCAGTCGGCCCCAGAAGATCCGGCGGCCGTCTACCGGCTCGGCCAGCTGCTGCTCGACGAGGGAGACGTCGCCGCAGCGATTCCCTTGCTGCGGCGAGCCGTCGTGCTCGGCCCCGACGATGTCGATTCGCATCTGGCCCTCGGAAATGCTTTGGCGACGGCCGGAAGCCACGAAGAAGCGATCGAAGCCCTTCGAGCCGCGGTCGCCCTGTCTCCCTGTCTGGCCCAGGCGCAGTCGAATCTCGGTGCGTCCTACGCGGCGCTTGGACGAATCAGCGAAGCCATTCGATCATTCGAGAAAGCGGTATCCTGTGATCCGACCTATGCCTTGGGTTACAAGAATCTCGCCGCGATGGAGCTCGAGCGAGGAAACGTCACCGCGGCCGTCGATGCGATGCGGGCCGCCGTGCGGGTGAGCGGAGACGACCCGGAGCTGAAGAGGATGCTCGATGAGCTCGTCGCCTACGAGCGCACTCGTCATTGAGCGGTAGAATGGGATTCGCATGAAGCTTTTCGCTTCCTGGCTTCCTGTGATCTTCGTTGGTCTCCAGGTCGAAGGCGAGCCGGAGCTGGAGCGTGCGCGTCGCCTCCTGGACGAAGGGGCGCTCGTCGAGGCACTCGAGCCGCTCGAGCGCTCTTACTCGCTTCGGCCCAATTCCCCGGACGTCCTCTGGATGCTTGCCGTGGTCAACCTGCGACTCGGGCGCGAGGCGCAAGGCGTCTCCTATGCCGAATCGCTCGTGGCCCTCGCGCCCCGGGAAGCGCGGAGCCGACTCCTTCTCGGCTCTTACCGGGAGGCCCTGGCGGAGGACGACGAGGCTATTGCCGAGTATCGGGCAGTGCTCGAGGTGGAGCCGAGTCACCCGCAGGCACTCAATCGTCTCGCACATCTCTACATGCGCCGGGGCGAGGACGACGTCGCGGTCGCGCTTCTCGAGCGCATTCTCGAGAAGTATCCGAACGATGCTCGTGCCCTCGCGCCTCTGGGTGTCTTGTACTTCCGGCAGGCACGCGCCAGGGAGGCGGTCGAGTTGCTCACCCGCGCCGTCCGGGAATCGCCGGACTCCTACGAGGCTCAGTACCATCTGGGTGCCGTCTACTCGACGCTGGGACACTACGAGCTGGCGAAGAGTCACCTCGGCGAAGCGCTGAAGCTCCGGGAAAACGACCCCGCGTGCCTCTTCGAGATGGGGCTTCTCCATGCGCGCCAAGAGCAGCTCGGCGAGGCGAAGGCCTATCTCGAGCGGGCCCGAGAGGCGAGGCCGGAGCACGCCGAGACGTATTTTCAGCTCGGCTCCATTTACGCCTATGAGAGCGAAGTGGACCAGGCCGAAAGGGCTTACCGGAAAACGATCGAGCTCGACTCCGGTCACGCACTCGCCTCCCAGGCGCTCGGACGACTCTATCTGCAATCGGGTCGCGCGGGGGAAGCGGAGTCGATGCTCCGTCGAGCCGTCGAACTTCGTCCCGAGGACGGCGAAGTCCATCACCAGCTGGCGCGCGCCTGCGACCAGCTGGATCGACCGGACGAGGCGAGGGGGCACTTCGAAGCCTCACTGGAGCTCCTGCCGTTCGCGCCCGAGCCGAGATTGAGCTTCGGTAACTTCCTTCTTCGGCACGGTGAGCTGGAGCACGGGCGCAGGATGATCGAGACGTTCCGCGAGCTCAAGGAGATCGACGACCGCACTTCAGAGCTGAAGGCCGCGATCGATTTCGATCCCAGCGACCCGAGACTGAAGGAAGCGCTCATCGAGCATCTTCTCGACAACGGCCGCAGTGAAGAGGCCCTCGAGCAGAGTCGACGTTTCGTGGCGCTGGCCACGATGGAGCCTCTCCACCATCTCATGCTGGCACGCTGCTTCCGAGAGGATGGCGAGAAGGCTCGGGCTCTCGCGGTTCTCGAGGACGCGCGTCGTTCGTTCCGCGCCCATCCGGCGGTCGAAGCCGCATACGCCGAGAATCTCGCTCTTTCGGAGCGAGCCGATGAGGCGCGCAGCATTCTTCTCGAAGCGGACGAGGACGAGCCGGACATTCAGCGGGCCTGGGCGATCGTTCACGACGCGCTCGGTGACACCAAATCCGCCGAAGCCTCGTTTCTGCGCTCCGTCGAGCTTGATGCGCGCAACCCTGAACGCTATATCGACTACGCCGACTGGCTTGCGGCAGCCGGGAGACGGGAAGCGGCCGTGGAGCAACTGGAGAGTGCCACCGCGACGATCCCGGACTCGTCCGAGCTCCACCGTCATCTTGCCCGCCTCTACCGAGCGATGGGACGGGAGAGCGAAGCGAGACGCGAATCCGCGCTGGCACGCGAGCTGCTTCGATCCACTCGCGTCCACCCATGAGCTCGAGCGGGGGGTGGGTCGCCGCGATCCTCGTTCTCACCTCGGCAGAGGAGCCATCCGCCCGCTTTCGGGAGATGCTCCAAGGCTCGGGCGTCGACTATCGAAACGTCAGCGGCGAGTCGGAGAAACGCTACATCGTGAGCTCGCTCGGCAGCGGAGCCGCGCTTTTCGACTACGACGAGGATGGAGACCTCGACCTCTACCTCGTGAACGGTTCGTCCCTCGAGGGGCAGACGACGGTCCCTGCCGGCCCGAACCGCCTCTATCGAAACCGCGGAGACTGGAAGTTCGAGGACGCAACCGATCTCGCGGGCGTGGGAGATCGGGGATGGGGCCTAGGATGCGCCGTCGGCGATTACGACAACGACGGTTGG
This sequence comes from Vicinamibacteria bacterium, assembly GCA_035620555.1. Lineage (NCBI taxonomy): Bacteria > Pseudomonadati > Acidobacteriota > Vicinamibacteria > Vicinamibacteria bacterium. Next base: position 3,680 of record DASPGQ010000606.1, on the reverse strand, counting down.
GACGACCTCTACGTTACGAACCTCGGACCGAACGTGCTCTTTCGAAATCGCGGCGATGGAACCTTCGAAGATGTAACCGATCGAGCCGCGGTGGGAGACGCCGGCTTCGGAACGAGCGCCTTGTTCTTCGACGCCGACGGCGACGGAGACCTGGACCTCTATGCCGTCAATTATTCGGAGTCGGATGTGAGCGCCTTGCCGCTTCCCGGCTCGCGCCCGAGCTGTCTCTGGTTCGGAGTTCCCGTTTTCTGCGGCCCGAGCGGCCTCAGGGGCGTTCCCGACGTCTACTACCGGAACGAAGGCAATGGCTCGTTCACCGCGGCGACGCGCGACGCTGGTTTGTTCGACGCGACGGGAGCCTACGGTCTCGGGGTCGCAACCGGAGACTACGACGACGATGGTGACCTGGATCTCTACGTCGCGAACGATTCCGTGCCGAACTTCCTCTACCGGAACGACGGGACGGGCCACTTCCAGGAGGACGCGCTCCTGTCGGGAGTCGCCTACAACGCAGACGGTCTGGCTCAGGCGGGGATGGGAGTCGATACGGCGGATTTGGACGGCGATGGGCGGCTCGATCTGCACGTCACGAACTTCTCCCACGACACGAACACGCTATACCGGAGCTCGGGCTCGGGCTTCTTCACCGACGCGACCTCCGAGTTCAACTTGCGCATGCCGACCTGGCTATATCTCGGATGGGCGACCCGCATGGAGGATTTCGACAACGACGGGGATTTGGATTTGTTCGTCGTGAACGGTCACGTCTATCCGCAGGCCGACGAGACCGGCCAGAATACGCGCTATCGGCAACGAGATCAACTTTTCTGGAACGAGGAGGGACGATTGGTCGAACGTCCTCTGGCTCCGGACGACGCTCTCGTGGCCGAATCCTCGGGCCGCGGCGCGGCTTTTGGGGACGTCGATAACGACGGTGACGTCGACGCCGTCGTCGTCAATATCGACGACGTCCCAAGGCTCTTGCGAAACGAAAGCGGGGGAAAGGCAGTCACCCTGAGATTGATCGGACGTCGGTCGAACCGGAGCGCCGTCGGGGCGAGGATCATCCGAGAGACCGATACCGGCCATCTTGTTCGTGAAGTGAGGCCGTCGGGGGGGTATCTGTCTTCACACGATCCCCGGGTGCACATCGGTTTGGGAGAGAAGGACGTCGTCGAACGACTGACGATTCGATGGCCGAGCGGACTCGTCGAGCGAGTCGACAGCCTTCCCGCGGGCGCGCGAGCGACGATCCTCGAAGGTCTAGGTTACGTGACGCAATCTCCCGCTACCGCAGCTCATTGAGTATCTCTCCGGCCTTGATGATGTCTTCACGGTAGCGATCGGGCGGAGCCTTCGCGGCGAAGCGCTCAAGATAGGGAACGGCTTCGGCGGGCGATCGCTCGAGGAGAGCCATCGCCAGGTTGTACAGGGCATCGAACGCGTCCGGGGCCAGCTCGACCGCACGCTTCCATGCCGCGACCGCTCTCTCGAGCTCGCCGCGCCGAGCATGGGCGACTCCGAGGCCGTTGTGGGCGCTTGCGAGGCCTTCGTCGATGGCGAGGGCGCGCTCGAAATGTGCCACGGCCTCGTCGTTTCGACCCCTGCCGAGCTCGACCGAGCCCAGGTTGTTGTGTGCGGTGGCTGAGCTCGGGTCGAGCTCCAGCACTTTCGAAAAGGCGAGCTCGGCCGCGACCGGGTTACCGAGCCGCGCGTAGGCCACGCCCAGTGTGTTGTGAGCTTCCGCGAACTCGGGATGAGCTTCGGCGACCGGCTCGAGAAGGGAACGAGCCTTTCCCACTTCGCCGGTCTCGACGAGGTAGGAGCCGAGAAGGACGAGAAGGGACGAGTCGGTGAGGCCGCTTCGGACGGCGCCTTCGAGAACGTCGATCGCTTCGTCCGCTCGCCCAAGCTGTCGCAGCGCGTAGGCGAGCTTCTGATGGGCGAACGAGGAGCGGGGCTGTTGCTCACGAATCTTCTCCAACAGGTCGAGGGCTTCCTCCTCGTGTCCGCTCTGGAACAACGCGCCCGCCTGGTCGTGGGCGTTGGCGAGGTCGACGAGACGCTTTGGATCGTCCTCCTCGGAGTACGTATCGCGGCGCACGTCCACCGGGGCGACGAGATACCCGAGGCTTGCCAGCCGACGAATTGTTTCGACGTCGGCGGACGCGGGCTCGGAAGTGTCCCCGGCGACGAGCGCGCCGAGGGTGTCACGAAGCTCCGAAGCGAGTCGGGCCCGACGGGGTGCCAGGTTCTGGGTCTCTCCCGGATCCTCCTGCAGGTCGTAGATCTCAGAGATAGGCAGCTCGATGAATTTGTACCGGCCCCCGATCACCCCCCGTAGCGGGGCCCAGCCTCGAGTGAGATGAGGGTTGAGCGCCTCGAAGTAGCTCGTGGGCGCCTCGTATCGCGAGGGCGCCTGGAGGAAAGGGCGCAGGCTCACTCCGTCGATTTCGGGAGGGCTCTCGATTCCCAGGAGGTCCAGTAGTGTGGGAAGAACGTCTACGTGGCGCACCCGCGGAGAAAAACGGCCGGCCGGGACGGCTCTGGACCACAGAATCCAGGGCACCGAAAGGGTCGCGTTGTATGCGAACGTCCCGTGCGTGAGCTCGCCGTGCTCGCCCAGAGACTCACCGTGGTCGCCCACGAGGGTTACGAGCGTGTTCTCGAGAAGGCCCGCGGCATCGAGCCGCGCCAGGAAGGCACCCAGCCTGTCGTCCACGTAGGCGATCTCCGCCCCGTACGGATCTCGCGAGTGGCGGGAGGCGAACGGTTCGGGCGCCTCGTAGGGAGCATGGGGATCGAAGAGATGGATCCAAACGAGCCAGGGCTCGTTTCGGCGTTCGCGCAGCCAGGCTTCGGCGGGAGCGAGCACCGATTCCGCCCTTCGTTCGAGCTCGGTGAAGCTCTCGAACGTCCTCTTCTCACCGTAGTAATCGTCGTAGTGGTCGAAGCCGCGTCCCAGACCGAAACGTGCGTCGAGCACGAACGCTCCCACGAACGCCGCCGTTCGATAGCCGTGATCGCTCAGCAGGGTGGCAAGCGTATTGTGCCCCGGGCCGAGACGATAGGTGCCGTTATCGTGGACGCCGTGACGGGTCGGATACTTCGCAGTGAAGATCGACGTGTGGGCGGGAAGAGTCAATGGCACGTGGGAAACGACATCTTCGAATACGATGCCATCCTCCCCCAGCCGATCGAGATGCGGTGTGAGACCCGCGTGGGATCCGTAGCTTCCCAAGCGATCGGCGCGCAACGTATCGATCGTTACGAACAGAAGGTTGTTCCGTCGAAGAGCGCCATGAGCGATGTCGGTCGGGCCGCGAGTCGCGAGCCAAGCGATGGCGAGAGCTGCGGCCGACGCTAAGGCGATAGCGAATGGCGCACCCAGTCGTCGCTTCGAAACGTCGGGCTTTGGAGGCTTCGGGTTGCGCTGGCCCCTGCTTCGCCCCATGGGCTCAGGAAAGCACGTTCACGATGCAGTGCGTGTTCCCGCCCAGGTGGTGCGTCAGGTCCCGAACCGGGCTCGCTTCATAGCCGAGCTCTTGGTAGAGATCGAAGGCGCGTCGACCCTTGGCTCGAAGCGTCTCACGATTCACCGCGAGAGCGCCCTCGGCCAGCTCGCCTGGAAAAATCGGAAACAGAAGCCGTCGCTGACCCGTGGTCTTGTCAACGTAGGG